>CAYYGY010000107.1:0-3618 GCA_964471735.1 uncultured Eubacteriales bacterium | reverse complement strand
CGGCTTGACACCCCGGCAATATGAACGGAAGCTGAAGCTGGATGAAACAGTTGATAACATTTTTGAAAAATAAGGTAAAAAAGAGTTTATTTTTTAAAACCAATGTGTTAATATGATTGAAGTAGCAAAAAGCAAGGAGGATAAACTATGATTTTCAACCTTTTCCAAAGGCCAGATAAGAAAAATCTTGCAACCTACGACCTACAGCGCACGATAAGCCATGAGCTAAAGCTTAAGGCCACCATTTTCGTCGGCCCTGACCAGTATGGGGACAAGGATATCATAGACCGTTGCCGTGAGGACCGAGATGTTTACGGTGATGAGCTTGGTATTTGGCTTTGCCCCGCCGAGGGACAGACAGAGCAGTTCGTCTGGCTGTTGACAAAAGAGGATAAAAAGAGGGCTGTTAAGGCGGCTATCGACGGATTTATCAAATGCTTCGGCTTTGCCCCCAAATCCATCGGTAACTACGTTATGGACGCAGACCTTATTAATATTATAAAGGATTATTGCCCTGAAGTCACCGCTTGTGTTGCGGGCTGCTTTGAGGAGGGTGTCAAGGTTTTTCACGGCTGTAACAATTCGTGGTACCTCTTCTCTGAGGGTATGAGCTGGAATCCTTGGTATCCGTCAAAGGGCCAGTCGGTGCGCCCTGCTGACAGCGAAGATGATTGGGCAGGTGTTGTTGCCGTTCCGCATCTTTCCCGCGACCTCGTTTTCGGCTATGAAAGCCGTAACGACTTCTTTGCAAGCCACCCTGCAAATGTTCAGCGCGGCCTTGCCAACGACGGTATGATTCACGCATACGACTTTAACCTTGTCGACCAGTACAGACTGCAGGAGGATTTTAACGACGGCTTCTCGTATTATCAGATCCACGTCGGCGCAGGTTGGCTGAGCCACCACCATAATATTATCGACCCTGATGAAATCACTCAGGCGCTTTACAGAGAAACCCTCGAATATATGACACAGCTTTGCAGGGAAGGCAAGGCAGTCGCTCTCAGCTTCAGCGAGTTTGTTGAGGAGTATAAGCGCACCTTCCCGATAGGTAAGCAGACTGTCGGCGTCGGTAAGGATATCCTTATGGATTCAGGCAAGCAGTATTACTGGGTATTTGATACAAACTATCGTGTGCTTGTTGATGCATTCCAGGGCGGCTCAATCGGAGACCTCCGTCCTTACGCAGGCAAATACGATGCTATCACCGGCCCCGAAGCTGCAAACGGCAGATATCATATGAACTCATATCCGTATCTTATCCATTCGCAGTACCGTTCGGGCTACAAGAACCACTATGTAGACGGCTCAAGAACCACTCTTAAGCTCACACACGCGGGCGAAACGCTTGATTTGTGCGCATACAACACACGCATAGAAAAGTTCGAGCGCACCGAAACCTCCAGCACGATGTGGCTTGCACCGCTCGATATCGAGTTTGACGATGGCCTTAAGTTTAAATTGCAGACGGTTTACAAATTCCTGCCTGACGGCAAGATAGAGGTCGTTCGCAAGATCTTTGATTCAAACAACACTTCGGCAACCGTTGAACTGCAGGAGTACGTAAAGGCCTGCTACGGCTTCACCGAGTATGCTGAGGATATGAAGAACATAGGCCTGTTTGCAGACGGCAAAAAGGTGCTCGACTATACATACAACAATCAGAACGTCGTTACAGCCAACGGCAAAACGGTTTCCGTTACTATCCCTGAGATAACCACCGAGTTTGAGCTTGGCACCGACGGCGACACCGTCAGTACCGAGGTCGGCGACGGACATCTCTTCAGTCCGTACTATGTAATGAAGTTAAACTATAACGTAACAACTGAAACAAAGGAGGTCACATCATGGCTGCAAATAAGAAAGACACAGGCATAATGTATCGTTGCCCGTTTTGCTTTGACACACTCAATGACGTTGTTGTTGATATGTACGACGACGGCAAATTTCATTGCGTAAAGTGCGGCTTTGTCGGCACTCCTGACGAGCTGTTGGAACGTTATGCGGAATTTCGTTCAAGGTATAAGCTTATGGGAAAGCGCCTCACTCTTGAGGACCAGAGAGCGCTGTAAACCGTAAATAACCAGAATTTAAAAACCGACCGCCTTTGGTACACAGCGCATCAAAGGCGGTCGGTTTTTGCGTGTTAAAGCCGGTGTGCGATTGCACTGAAAATAGCGAGTGTTCTGATGAGATTGCTGAGGCGTACACTGCTTTAAAGGATATTTTACCACCGATTTAACGGATTTTGCATTATTCTACGTATCTTGGGAATACTTATAAAAACCATACGGAGGCATAAAATGGAAGTTATAAAGGTTTTACTGACAGCACTGTTGTCTGCAACGGCTTTGTTTCTTATCGCAAAAATAATGGGGCACAAGCAGATGTCGCAACTGGATTTTTTTGATTACATCACAGGAATTACTATCGGCTCTATTGCGGCTGAACTTGCTACGGAATTGGAAGAACCTTGGAAGCCTTTGGTTGCTATGATGGTTTATGGTGTGATTGCTTTTGGACTCAGCGTTTTGTCGAGTAAGATCCCAAAAATACGTAAATTTATAAACGGAACACCCACTATTATTATGAATAACGGAAAGCTGTATCGCAGTAATATGAAAAAAGCAAAACTTGATTTGAGCGAATTTCTGGTCATGTGCAGGCAGGAAGGTTATTTTAATCTTAATGATATTCAGACTGCCATATTTGAATATAACGGCAGACTTACCGTTCTTCCGGTCAGCGCAAAGCGCCCCGTAAATCCTAATGATATGGGCATGTCGCCGCAACCGGAGTATATCAGCACCGAGGTCATCATGGATGGTAGGATACTTGAGGGAAATCTGAAACGAATGGGACTTGATAAAAAATGGTTGCAAAAGCAACTTGAGAGTCAGGGGTATAAGAACGCGAAAAATATATCTCTTGCAGTTTGCGACGATAATAATCAACTTTCTCTTTTCGAAGGAGCATAAACAAAAAACAGCATAGCCTGCAAGGCTATGCTGTTTTTTGTTTAGCGGAGACGACGAGGTGCGGTGCGCTCTCGGTTTATGTTGTCCCCTCTTGTTAGGGGGGTTTATAAGCGTTGTTTTCTAAATATGAGTTATATTCCTCTCGATTTCCATTAAAAACATTTACATCAATAAATTTTTCTTCACCGCTGTATCCGTTCAATTTATAGCGGTTTGTATACTGCCAAAAAGTCCACGTTCTATTATCAGACAATGTAGGATTTGAAATTACATTTCTGATCCAAATACTGTATTCTTCATAATCGTTTGATAAATATAGGTCATAAGATTTTTCTGTGGCATAAATTATGGGTTTTTGACCGTAATGCGCTTCTAATAAATTCAACATTGTTTTTAGTTGCTTTTCAACATCTGCCCTGTTAGGAGAATTGATTTCTTTATCACCGTAAAATTCTAAGTCTATAACCGGCGGCAACATACCGTCAAACGGAATAACGTTTTTAATAAAGTTTTCTGCCTGTGTTTTTCCATCGCTGTCATAACTAAAAAAATGATAAGCGCCTACCGAAAGCTCGGTTTTTTTAGCTTCGTTAAAATTGTACTCAAAATTATTATCAACAAAAGAACTTCCTTCTGTAGC
>CAYYGY010000106.1:0-3658 GCA_964471735.1 uncultured Eubacteriales bacterium | reverse complement strand
GGCCGCAAGCATGGGCGCGTTTTTGCTTTCTTCAGGTGCAAAGGGTAAGCGCTTTTGTCTACCCAACGCAGAGGTAATGATTCATCAGCCTCTCGGTCAGGCAGAAGGACAGGCAACAGAGATACTCATCAGAGCCGACCTTATAAAGCGCACACGTGACAATCTCAACAGAATTTTGTCTGAGAACACCAACCAGCCTATCGACAAGATTGAAAGAGATACCGAGCGTGACAATTTTATGACCGCTCAGCAAGCTCTCGAATACGGACTTATCGATAAAATAATAGAGAAGAGATAATCTTCGGAGGAATATTATGCCCCGTAATGAAAATAACGAACAGGATATATGCTGTTCATTTTGCGGCAAATCATCTGACGAGGTACGCCAGTTGGTCGGTCAGGACGGTATCTATATCTGTGACGAGTGTATAGAACTTTGCTATGATATAGTAAGCGACAAGCCACGCTCTGCCAGAGGCAGACGCAAGGCTGAGTCGAAACCGTTTAATTTGCCTAAGCCAAAGGAAATATACGACGCTTTAGATGACTATGTTGTCGGACAGAACGACGCTAAAAAAGCGCTTTCTGTTGCTGTTTATAACCATTATAAGCGTACTATGTTTGAAACAAACGAAGTTGAACTGGGCAAGAGCAATATACTGTTGCTCGGCCCTACAGGTGTCGGAAAGACCTTGCTTGCCCAGACCCTAGCAAGGAAACTTGATGTTCCTTTTGCTATAACCGATGCGACAACTTTGACCGAGGCAGGCTACGTCGGTGAAGACGTCGAAAATATACTTTTGCGCCTTATTCAGGCCGCCGATTATGATATAGAGCGTGCCCAAAGAGGAATCATATATATCGATGAGATAGATAAGATTGCCCGCAAATCTGAGAACGCGTCGATTACCAGAGATGTCAGCGGCGAAGGCGTACAGCAGGCGTTGCTCAAGATACTTGAGGGCACCGTTTCCAACGTGCCGCCTCAGGGCGGAAGGAAACACCCTCAGCAGGAGTTTATCCGTATCGACACGACTAATATTCTGTTTATCTGTGCCGGCGCGTTTGACGGTATAGAAAAACTGGTTGAAAAGCGCGTAGGCGGCAGTTCTGTCGGCTTCGGTGCAAAGATAGTTGATAAGTCAAAGGCTGACAAGACAGAACTTTATAAGCTTGTAAATCAGCACGACCTTATCCGTTTCGGCCTTATTCCTGAGCTTGTGGGCCGTCTGCCTGTCTTGACTTCTCTTTCAGCACTTGACAGAGATTCAATGATACGCATAATGGCAGAGCCCAAAAATTCTGTAATAAAACAGTATCAGGAACTTTTTAAAATGGACGGGGTAGAGCTTGTCTTTGAGCAGGAGGCGCTTGCCGCCATTGCTGATAAAACTATAGAGCGCAACACCGGCGCAAGGGGACTTCGCTCGATAATCGAGTCTATTCTGACGGACATAATGTTCAACATTCCGTCGGATAAAACGGTTACAAAGGTAACTATTACCGCCGATTGTGCCAAGGGGTTGGCGGAGCCTGTCTACACACATGAGAAAGAGCGTAAGCAGGCTGATTCGGGCAATAAATCAATAACTGCTTAATTTTATCGGTGCGGCAGGCGGCTAAACACGGTTGCCGGCCGCACTGTGTTGTTATGGTCGTGATAAAATGAATGTATCTGTCGGTGATAAATTAGAAATGAAAAAGCCTCACCCGTGTGGCAATAACATCTTTGACGTGCTGAGGGTGGGCATAGATTTTAGAATCCACTGCTGTAAATGCGGCAGGGATGTTCTTGTGCCGCGCTCAAAAATAGAGCGCAATATAAAGAGGATAATAACTTCCTTGGGAGAAGATTAGCGTACACAGCCGCTATACTTCAAACTCGATAAAGGAGCTGAAAATATATGTTTGATAAGTTGAAATTGGTAGAGCAGCATTTTGATGAAGTTTCTCAAAGGCTTATGGACCCTAACGTTATATCAGATCAGGATTTATATAAGAATCTTATGAGAGAGCATAAGCAGCTTTCGCCGATAGTCGAAAAATTCCATGAGTATGAGACCGCAAAAGCATCGTTTGAGGAATCAAAGCAGTTGCTTGACGAGGGCGGACTTGACAAGGACTTCAAGGAGCTTGTCGAGGAGGAGTACAATACTTCGAAAGCCGACTTGGAGCGCATCAACGATGAACTCAAGATTTTGCTGTTGCCAAAAGACCCCAATGATGAGCGTAACGTTATCGTTGAGATACGCGGCGGTGCAGGAGGCGAGGAGGCGGCACTGTTTGCGGGCAGCCTTATGCGTATGTACAGTATGTACGCAGAAGCACACCGCTTTAAGACCGAGATAATCAGCGAAAGCCCGACCGAACTCGGCGGATATAAAGAGGTAAGCTTTATGGTGGAGGGCGAGGGCGCTTACTCACGGCTTAAGTTTGAAAGCGGCGTGCACCGCGTCCAGCGCGTGCCTGAAACAGAAACGCAGGGCAGAATACACACCTCAACAGTTACGGTCGCGGTCTTGCCTGAGGTCGATGATGTTGAGGTAGATATCAACCCCGCTGACCTGCAGATAGATACTTACCGCTCAAGCGGAGCCGGCGGCCAGCACGTAAATAAGACTGAATCCGCAATAAGAATAACCCACTTGCCGACAGGTATCGTAGTCGAATGTCAGGACGAACGCAGTCAGCATAAAAATAAGGAAAAGGCGCTTAAGGTCTTGCGTTCGCGCCTTTATGAGGCGGCACAGCAGGAGCAGATAGATAAGATAGCAAGCGAACGAAAGGCGCAGGTCGGAACAGGCGACCGTTCAGAGCGTATACGCACATATAATTATCCGCAGGGACGTGTCAGCGACCATAGAATAGGCCTTACACTCTACCGCCTTGAACAGATACTCAACGGTGACCTTGATGAAATAATCGATGCGCTTGTAACAGCGGACAGAGCTGAAAAGTTAAAGGCCGCCTCGGAGGAATAACGATGAAAACCTTGCTTTTGTCGGGCTATACTCCTGATGACAGCGGCGTACCGGTCGCGGCAAAACTACTTCACGACGGCGGCATAGTCGCTATTCCCACTGAAACGGTATATGGGCTTGCCGCCAATGCCTATGACGCAGATGCAATCGCCGCTGTGTTCAGGGCAAAGGGCAGGCCGCAGGATAATCCGCTTATCGTACATATAAGCTCAATGGACCGCCTTTATGAACTCGTAACAGATGTTCCCGACACCGCTAAAAAGCTTGCCGAGGCATTTTGGCCCGGCCCGCTGACAATGGTCTTGCCCAAAAGTGACCTTTTGCCGGACGCTGTTTCTGCGGGCCTTGATACGGTCGCAGTGCGTATGCCGTCTAATCCGGTCGCGCGTGCTGTTATTGAGCAGTCCGGCTGTCCGGTTGCGGCGCCGTCGGCGAATATATCAGGCAGTCCCAGTACCACCTCGGCACAGCATGTTGTCAATGACCTTGACGGTAAGGTCGATGCCATACTTATGTCTTCTGATTGCGAGGTAGGCGTAGAGTCTACGGTTATTTTGCTTGCAAACGGGGAGAAACGTCTTTTGCGCCCCGGTGGTGTTACGCTTGAAATGCTTGAAAGCGTAATCGGCCGCGTCGATTTGGATAAGGCGGTGCTTTCGTCGGAAATAACCGAGAAG
>CAYYGY010000105.1:0-3695 GCA_964471735.1 uncultured Eubacteriales bacterium | reverse complement strand
CCTTCGTGGCAAACCAAATATCCTGCTTTGTATCAAGTGCGTAATTAAAACAACTCCTTGCAAAGCTTGAAATTGATTTGTCTGTGTTGTGAAGTCCCTGAATTATGCCGTCGGTTGAATCAAAGCTGTGTATCAACTGCCTTGTTTCTTTACCGTCTTTATCTGTGCAAACGAGCTCGCACTTTGAACCCTCTGCGACCTGCATTTCAGTATTCTTATAAACATCGCCGTAAGCGTGTCTTGCAATGGTAATTGGCTTTGTCCAAGTGGGGATATAGGGTGTAATGCCTTTAACTATTATAGGTGCCCTGAAAACCGTACCGTCTAAAATTGCCCTTATCGTACCGTTAGGGGATTTCCACATCTCCTTAAGGTTGTATTCAGGCATTCTGGCGGCATTGGGTGTAATAGTGGCACACTTTACTGCAACACCGTACTTTTTAGTGGCCTCTGCCGAATCAAATGTAACTTTATCGTCAGTTTCATTTCTGTGAACAAGGCCAAGGTCGTAATATTCAGTGTTGAGGTCTATATAAGGGGTCAAAAGAATGTCTTTTATCATTTTCCAGATGACTCTGGTCATTTCATCTCCGTCCATCTCAACGATGGGCGTTTTCATTTGTATCTTTTTTGTCATAAAATTCACTCCTTATTTGTTGAGCTTTGATTTTGTGTATGCCAACAGGCCGCCCTCAAGAACTATCTGTCTGGCTCTCTCGCTAAGCTCGCATTTGCAGACGATGTCCTCACCGGTTGTGCAGTTATGTACAACTATATCTGCGCCGTTACTGATTGCGTCAACAACATTCGATAGTTTTAGGTCATCGTTCTGAGAAATCCTGTCATAATCAGACTCGTTTTCAAAGGTTAGCGGCAGTATACCTGCGTTTATCAGATTGGAACGGTGGATTCGTGCAAATGATTTTACTATAACCGCCTTGATGCCAAGGTGAAGCGGAGCCAGAGCGGCATGCTCACGCGATGAACCCTGACCGTAGTTTGCGCCTCCTACGATTATGCTCTTGCCCAATGCTTCGGCACGCTCGGGGAAATCAGCATCGCAAGCGGTAAAGCAATATTTGGATATAGCGGGAATATTAGAACGGAGCGGGAGAATCTTTGCCCCTGCAGGCATAATGTGATCGGTTGTTATGTTGTCACCGACTTTGAGCGAGCACTTGCATTCAATGTTGTCGGACAGGGGAGAAGTCGTCGGAAAAGGCTTAATATTGGGCCCTCTGAGTATTTTGACTGCTTCCATAGTGTTTTCACTGCAGGGCGGTGTGACCATATTATCGTTGATTATAAATTCATCAGGTAACTCAAATTTCGGCATCTCACCCAGTTCACGAGGGTCGATTACCGTGCCTGCAATCGCAGACGCAGCAGCGACTTCGGGAGATACAAGATATATCTGCCCATCTTTTGTGCCTGAACGTCCTTCGAAATTGCGGTTGAAGGTTCTTAGCGAAATTCCCTTGGAATTGGGAGCCTGTCCCATGCCGATGCACGGACCGCAAGCGCTTTCAAGAATTCTGGCACCGGCGTCTATCATTGAAGAAAGGCAGCCGTTTTGTGATATCATATTAAGCACCTGCTTGGAGCCGGGGGCAATAGCAAGCGAAACATCGGGATGAACGGTGTTGCCTTTGAGTATATGGGCAACTTTCATCATATCCAGCAGCGAGCTGTTGGTGCAGGAACCGATGCAAACCTGATCGACCTTCATACCTTTGAGTTCAGATACTTTTTTAACGTTATCAGGTGAATGTGGGCACGCGACCATCGGCTCAAGAGCGGAGAGGTCGATCTCAACCGTTTCGTCATAGACAGCATCGTCATCAGCTTTTAACTCACACCAGACGTCGCCACGCTTTTGCGCCTTCAAAAATGCCAAGGTTACCTCATCCGAGGGGAAAATGGATGTTGTAGCGCCAAGTTCAGCGCCCATATTTGTTATCGTCGCACGTTCAGGAACGGACAAAGTCTTGACACCCTCGCCGGTGTATTCGATAACCTTGCCTACACCGCCTTTTACGCTCAGCCTGCGAAGCACCTCAAGGATAACATCCTTTGCAGCAACCCAGTCCCGAAGCTGACCTGTAAGCTTAACGTTAACGATTTTCGGATATGTAATGTAGTAGGCACCGCCGCCCATTGCAACAGCAACATCGAGTCCTCCGGCACCGATTGCGATCATACCAAGGCCGCCGCCTGTAGGTGTATGGCTGTCGGAACCGATAAGCGTCTTGCCTGGGATACCGAAGCGCTCAAGATGGACCTGATGGCAGATACCGTTGCCGGGACGGCTGAAATGAATGCCGTGCTTTTTAGCAACAGAGCCGATGAACCTGTGGTCATCGGCGTTTTCAAAGCCTGACTGTAATGTGTTATGGTCTATATATGCAACCGACTTCTCAGTTCTGACTCTGGGAATTCCCATAGCCTCAAATTCAAGGTAAGCCATAGTTCCGGTAGCATCCTGAGTAAGAGTCTGATCAATTTTGATTCCGATCTCGTTTCCTTTTTCAAAAACGCCGTCAACAGTGTGTGCTTTTAAAATCTTTTCCGTAAGTGTAAGTCCCATACAGATTATCCTTTCACATTAAACTACATATAATTAAGTATTTTACAAGATTATACATTCGTTGTCAACGCAATATTAAAAATTATAATTGAATAAAATAATAAAATTTCTATTGACAATTTTACACAGTAGGTATATAATCATTCAGGTAAACAAAGCAGATAGGCTATGCCGTCTCACCTTGTGCAGAATGCTGCACGGGTCAATATTTCCGCCGACAGACTTTGTCGGTGTGTTTATGTTGAGTGCAGACGGGGTATTATTTCGTTTGTGCTTTTATTATTTTTTGGAGGTGCTTTGACAATTAGCAGCAAGGAATTACCGATCAACGAACAAATCAATGACGCTGAGGTTAGACTTATCGGCAGCGACGGCGCACAGTTAGGTGTTATGTCGGCAAAAGATGCGCTCAAAATTGCTATGGATAACGATCTTGATCTTGTTAAGATAGCTCCTCAGGCTGTACCGCCTGTATGCAAGATAATGAATTACGGCAAATACAGATTTGAGCAGGCTAAGCGTGATAAGGAATCTAAGAAAAACCAAAAGGTTATTGAAATCAAGGAAATCAGATTGTCGTTGAATATAGACACTCACGATTTTGAAACCAAGGGCGGCCATGCTATTAAATTTCTCAAGGCCGGAAACAAGGTCAAGGTGTCAATAAGGTTCAGAGGACGCGAGATGGGTCATCCTGAAATCGGTCTGGACACAATGAGTCGCTTTGCTGAATTTTGTTCAGAGTATGCAAGTGTTGAAAAGCCGGCCAAGCTTGATGGCAGAAACATGCTTATGTTTTTGGCTCCCAAATCGGCTAAATAATATGTGTTTACAATATTAAGGAGGAACTATAATGCCTAAGATTAAAACTCACAGCGGTGCTAAGAAGCGCTTCAGCCTTACAAAGTCGGGCAAAGTTAAGCGTGCACATGCTTACAAGTCACACATTCTCAACAAGAAGACCTCAAAGCGCAAGAGAAATCTTCGCAAGACCGCTATGGCTGATGCTACCAATGTTGCACAGGTCAAGCGCCTTATTCCGTACAAATAAAAATACACCGTAGATTACGGTTACAAGATAATTCGGAGGTAAATTAAAATGGCTCAT
>CAYYGY010000104.1:2798-3707 GCA_964471735.1 uncultured Eubacteriales bacterium | reverse complement strand
CCATGATTGAGTATGCAAAACAATGCGGCAAGCCCGTTAAGATAAAAAGGATAGATTTGGAATAAGTTAAAACCCCATCGCGCCTTTATAAAGGTGCGATGGGGTTTCTTTAGTATGTATTCTATTCTTCAAGAGTGCTTGTGCAGTGGGCACAGCGGGTAGCGTCGATTGCGATCTCGCTTTTGCAGAAGGGGCAAACCTTTGTTGTGGGAGCAACAGGAGCCTCTTGTTCAGCGTCTTTCGAGCTATGTCCAAGCCGCTGTAGACGGTTGATTCCCTTAACCAGCAAGAAGATAACAAACGCAAGAATAATGAAGTTGATGACAGCGGTTATGAACGAACCGTAGGCAAAAACCGTTGCGCCTGCTTCCTTAGCGGCGGTCAGGCTGGCGTAGGTAGTGCCCTCTTTAACGCCATCTGCCAGCTTTAGCACAACAAACTGGTCAGAGAAATTGATTCCGCCTGTCAGCAGACCGATAAACGGCATGACAAGGTCGGAAACGACCGAGTTTACGATTGACTGAAAAGCGGCACCGACGATAACACCGACTGCCAGATCAATTACATTGCCTCTCATAATGAAGGTCTTAAATTCCTGAATGAAGCCAATTGTTTTTTTAGTGTCGATTTTTTTGCTCATAGATTTTTCTCCTCAAAATTTTATTTTAAGCACATAAAAAGATATGTGCTCGAAACCTGTTTAATTCTCGGCAGGCGGCTGTTCTTCGTGTTCAGGCTGTGGCTCAGCGACGTATTTGCTGACCGCAACAGAGTCATATAGCTTTTTAAACCTTACCCTGCCGATGAAGTCTTTATCGCAGTTTGAACAGTGCACCTGAGCTCTGAAATATCTGTTCTTAAACTTCCACTTAGAGCATCGCTTAAGGTAGTTTCCGCATACGGGACACT
>CAYYGY010000104.1:0-2788 GCA_964471735.1 uncultured Eubacteriales bacterium | reverse complement strand
GCGATTTATCTATAAACCGACTGTTTATGTCCGAAATGATGTAAGGCTTAAACCTCAGCCGCTCGTAATATTCGGGCTTGGTCGTGTCAACGACATACTTGTCGATGCCGCCCTTTTCCCATGTGCGCCGCAGCAGCTCTGCACTGCAAAGCGCGTCGCCCAGCGCCCTGTGTGCGGCAAACTCTTCAAAATCAACGCCCAGCTTTTCAGCGGCCGCCGTAAGCGATATCTGGTTGCCCGTGTACCCCAGCTTTTCCTGAACGAACTTTTGCATATCGGCATAGCGGTAAACAAACGGCAGGGCGTCGGTATCCAGCAGAGTTTTCATATTGTCCAGCAGGGCGTAGATGTCCGAATTGCTCCAAGTGAGGGTAAGCGTGTCCCTGCCTGCCCACTCGGTGTAACGGTGTACCGCCTCGTCAAAGTTGATTCCGCTGCGCATCTGGTCGTTTGTAATGTTTGTAAGTCCCTTAAACCTCGACCTCAGGCTGTTTGTAAGCCGAGAACGGACGAAGCACTGAAAGCGGTCGATTTCGTTTAGATCCCTGTCCAGTTTGACAGCGCCGAACTCGATTATCTCGTTGAGAAAGCGATTTTGCCATTTGCAGTACGCGCTGTTCCATTCAAGGTCAAGTATGATATAGGTTTCGGCCGACTCGCCACCGCAAAAAGCAGTTTCCATCAGCGCTCCTCCTTGTAAAATGTGTTATTTTTTCTTGCTTGCCTGCTTCATTCTAAGTTCTTTAGAAAGTATCATTTTACGTATTCTTATCGAAGAAGGCGTTACCTCAACAAGCTCATCGTCCTTGATAAACTCAAGCGCCTGCTCAAGCGAGTATGTGCTCGGCGGTGTAAGCTTAAGCGCCTCGTCACTGCCGGCGGCGCGGGTGTTGGTGGCGTGCTTTTTCTTGCACACGTTGCATACGATGTCCTCGCCCTTGGGATTTTCACCGACGACCATACCCTCGTAAACCGGCACGCCGGGTCCGATAAACAGGCGGCCTCTTTCCTGCGTGTTGAACAGGCCGTACGCGGTCGATTCGCCGTCCTCATGGACAACGATAGAGCCTACGCTGCGCTCCGGTATCTCGCCCTTGAACGGCTCGTATCCGTCAAACACGTGGTTCATGATTCCGTTGCCGTTGGTGTCGGTCAAAAACTGCGAACGGTAGCCCATCAGACTGCGTGACGGTATCCTGAACTCGATGTGGGTCATACCTGCCTCGCGTGTGCCCATATTCAGCATCTCCGCCTTGCGCGAGCCGAGTTTTTCTATAACAGCACCGACGTACGTCTCTGGCACCTCTATCATTAATAATTCCATCGGCTCCATTTTAACGCCGTTTTGCTCTGTGTAGATAACCTGCGGGCGCGAAACCTGAAACTCGTATCCTTGACGGCGCATCGTTTCGATGAGTATCGACAGGTGAAGCTCGCCCCTGCCTGAAACACGGAAGGTGTCGGCCGAGTCTGTTTCTTCAACGCGCATACTGATGTTTGTTTCTACCTCTTTGAACAGGCGCTCACGCAAATTGCGCGAGGTAACAAACTTGCCCTCTTTGCCTGCGAAGGGAGAGTTGTTTACCATAAAGTTCATTGAAACGGTAGGTTCGTCTATCTTAACAAAAGGAAGCGGCTCAACGCACGCAGGTGAGCAGGCGGTTTCGCCGATGTTAAGGTCGGTCAAGCCGGATACAGCAACAAGGTCGCCTACTGATGCGCTGTCGCACTCGGCGCGCTTAAGTCCCTCAAACTGATAAAGTTTTGCAATTTTAACATTTGTTGAAGTGCCGTCTGAGTGACACAGCACGGCGTTGTCACCCACCTTGACGGTGCCGCGCTCGACACGTCCCACGCCTATACGGCCTACATATTCGTCGTAATCAATGTTCGAAAACAGCAGTTGGAAAGGCGCGTCGGGGTCGCCCTCGGGCGCCGGAGCGTGCTCAAGTATCGCATCAAGCAGAGGACGCATATCTCCCTCGCGGACAGTGGGGTCAAGTGACGCATAGCCGTCGCGCGCAGAGGCGTACACAACGGGGAACTCCAGACAGTCATCATCTGCGCCCAATTCAATGAAGAGGTCCAGCACACTGTCTATTACTTCGTCGGGTCTGGCCATCGGGCGGTCGATTTTGTTGATGACTACGATGGGTTTCTTTGAGAGACTGAGTGCCTTTTTAAGAACAAATCGCGTCTGCGGCATACAACCCTCAAACGCATCGACAAGCAGCAGCACAGCGTCGACCATCATAAGTATGCGCTCTACCTCACCGCCGAAATCAGCATGGCCGGGTGTGTCCACAATATTTATTTTCGTGTCCTTGTATATAAGGCTCGTGTTCTTGGAAAGGATGGTTATTCCGCGCTCACGCTCGATGTCGTTAGAGTCCATAACTCGCTCAGCCACCTGCTCGTTTGAGCGGAACGTGCCTGCCTGCTTCAGCAGCTTGTCTACAATGGTGGTCTTGCCGTGATCAACGTGTGCGATAATTGCGATGTTTCTTAAATGTTGCTGTTTCATTTCAAGTGATACTTCCTCATACAATGGATTTACTTTAACTTTATCATTATAACACACTAAAACCCATATTACAAATTATTATTTAGAAAAATATTTATCCCCTCTTCTCTTACATTATAATATATATAGAAGGCTGCAAAATCGAGGGACGGATTTTTGTGTCGAAATAGTGGTTGCAAAGCCTTGTAACCACTACATTTTGAGGGTCGAAAAAAATCTAAAAAAAATGAAAAAAAGATGTTGACAAAGGGGTAGGTGTGTGGT
>CAYYGY010000103.1:0-3856 GCA_964471735.1 uncultured Eubacteriales bacterium | reverse complement strand
TTTGTTGTTGCACGCTCTTTTTTAGACCAATATCTATATGTTTCTGACGATTATACAGTTCCTACAAGTGGTAAAATTACAAATGTTTGTTGGAATGGTGAGTACATTAAAGATAAAGACTTTATAGAAGCTTTAGCAGAAATTGATGTTGCCAAAACAACCTCATTTGATTATCAAACTGAAGCAATTTTTATTCTTAATGATAATCAGCGTATGAAATCCTTATATTTTGCATACGAAAATTGTCCCGTTGCAACGATAAATAAGGGATGGTTAGGGAAAATTGGTGGTAAATGGGTAATAACAACTTATATATCTTCAGACCAAAACAATGAAGACGGTTCCCCGAAACCATATACAGTTGGCTGCTATTCTATCCCTGATAAATACTCACAAATTTTAGAAAAGTACTTTTTTGAATAATCAAAACGATATTATATAAGGCAATTATAAGAAAATCCTCAGTTTTCAGACCGGCTCCGTCTTACTGATTTTCTTTTATAGTGGTATAATACACCCAAGGCGGTGATGATTTTATGCAATTCTAAGCTAAATTAAATCTTAAATTTTATATTGTTTTTCTTTTGTTATTAAGCGTTGTTATTTTGGATGGTATGGAGTGTTTTTTCTAAACACAAATGAAATTTTAATGGAAGATGGTTCACCAATGGATAATCAAACAAAATTACTTTTTGGGGTTGCAATTAGTATAATTGTGTCATCGTGGACTGGCTCATTCTTTACGCTGCTTAGGCAAGTTTTGGCCGGATATGCCTTTACTATGGATGCAAAGGGTATATACTCAACTGCGACCGCAATAACGTGTTAGCTTTTATTTTTGTTATACCTATAAGAAAAATCCCTTATTCTGCAATTCAAAAAGTTTTAGAAGATAATGGAGTATTAACTTTGTATATTGATAAAACGAAAATTGAGCTGATTCCGATTTTGCGGATTTTTGCCAGAAAAAGATACCACTTTTTCTCAGGATTTACAGTTGAAAAACAAGAAAAGATTAAATCTGAACTTAATAGGTATATTAAACAAGACTATAACTAAAGCAATCCCTTGGCTTTTCACCAGTTCTTTTTTGGGCAGCAGACACAGTAAAAAAGACACGCAGTAAGGCTCCTTACCATAAGGAAGTCTCGCTAGCGTGTCTTTTTTACTTTTCCGGAACTGTTTTAGTAAGTTGCTTTGCTGATGGTTTCGCCTGCAAGCAGGGAGTCAAGGCAATTGTACAGATCTCTGACGGTCGATGCCGCAACAAGAGCATCACCCTGACCGTTAAGCGTGTAGAAATAACGTCTTGTAGAATATCTGTACAACGCTATCTCGTCGCTTTGTTTAGAACTGTCAATATAATCAAACGTGAACTTCATATAGGCAGAATCAGTGGGGCATTCGGTTGTAGCGTATTCCTCAACAGACAGAGCAAGAATTCTGTAATAGTAATAACCCATCTGTGTAGAGTCTATTTCCAACTCTTCGTAACCCGGCACCTCGACATCGAAATCCTCGCCGTCTTCATCGGTCTCTCTTACAAGATTGAAGGTAACGGTCTTTTTCTGCGTTTCAACAGTTATACTTGATATATCAGCTATAAACTCAAGGAAAAGCGAGTCGAAGTAAATATCTTTGCTTGAGTAAGCGACCCATTCGTTTTCAGCAACGCTGACTTTGTAAATAACATCAGAGCCGTCAACATAGCATGGATAGTACCCGTCAATAGCCTCGCCAAAGCTCAACACGAGATGGTAATCGGCTATCTTGATATCAACTTTCGAAAAAGGATCGTTGATTCCGTATTCAGCAAGGTCAGCGCTTGTGCAGTTGAGTTTAAACGCTCCGTCAGCAAATAAACCGCTGTTTACAATGTTCAGCACCTCGGCTATGTTGTCCTCATTTCCGGCACGGAAGGTCGGTTCAGCGACGACAAAAGCCATAATGCTGAGTTCATCGGGCGCGCTTTCAACGACCAGTGTGTTTTCGCGGCAAGTGCCCGACAGGGTAAGACTGTCGATGTAGTAAAGCTCCCCGTCAACAAAATAGTCGGTGTTGCTGTCGTTTTCCTCAATCGTGTCGATCATACCGCCGTAAATCAAGTCGGCTGCCTGAGAAACAAAACTGTAATTACCTGTTCCCATATCGGACAAAACATAAACATTGCTGTCGCCTGTAACAGTTACATATCTGCCAACCTTATCGGGACTGGTATTACCGATGATGACCGAAAAAGACTCGCCGTCATCTGATGAATTGACCGTAAATGCGGCAAACGGCTTGTCAAAGCCATAGGGATTGTCGCTGTCGCTGTCCTCGCCGTCTGTAAACGTCATTTCGTCAAGCTTGTCGACGAGGTCGTCCGCAAGCTCGGTGTTTTCAGCGGCAGTCAGTTTTTTGGTCGCTGACATATTAATAGCAGCCTGAAGCAGGTACATAGCGCCGGTGAGATTGTAGTTTTCATATCCCTCAACACACCAGTCGTATTGCTCGACCTCGCTTGATGAGTCCTCAGAGCTTGTATCCTCGGACAAAGTCGGTTCGATTTCCTCTGGCTCAGGTATATAGATGTGCATCTTGCCGTATTTGTTGAACACGTCCAGCGACTCAACGTCTGCCTCCGCTATGCCGGTGACGGTGTAGGTAGGCGTTTCGGTGCTGATGTCCGCATCGTCGTCGGTTGCGTAAGGGATAAGGAAGACTGTCAGCAAAATCGCACCCGCAACAGCAAGCGCAGAGATAGAGAAAATAAGCGCCTTTGTGCTTGCCTTAAAGCGGCTTTTCTTTTCCTTTTTCTGCTCGGTTACAGAAGCATTGAAAACGGTCGAGCCTTCAAAAAGGCTCTCGTCATATTTGACCTTCTTCTTACTTGCTTCAGCAGTTTCAGCGGATACTGCGCTTTCGGCCGTATCAGCGGATTCAGCGGTTTCAGGCAAAACCTTTTCTATATTCTCGTCTTTTTTGTTACTCATGCGCGCCTCCTGCGAACGGCAACTACCACACCGAATACGAGCAAAGCCAAAGGAACGGCAAATACAAATATCACGTTCATAACGTTGACGGCTGCATCGGTAGGCAGTGTTTCGAACTGGTCGGTAGCAAATGTTCTTGAGTCAAACGAAATATCTGTGGTCTCTTTTCCTACAAGACTGTCAAGAGTGTTGATGATTGCCTTGATATTGCCTATTTTTGCCGATATGTTGCCGTAGGTTATCATGTCGGTCGAGCTGCATACTATAACGCTTGATTTGGCATAGTCGTTTATATCGCTGTCCCAAACGGCGTTGGTGCACACGGCCAAGGCTGCGAACGGACCTTGCTCTACTGCATTTTCAATTGCATCTGATTCACTCTCGGCATCAATGGGAGCAGCAATGGTATCTTCCGAAAACTGCAAAAGGATAGTATACTCTTTTGAGCCGTTAGGGTCCTTCATAACAACAGGTACATCGTTTGCAGAATAGAAATAATAATCCTGATCTGCAAGACCGCCTGTGTACTTGTTGTCAGTTTCGGTCATTATGGTGAAAGCGTTTGCGCGGTTAGAGCTGTTTGTTTCGTAAACAAAGGTGTCACTCAAAACTTCGAAGCTCCACTCACTCAAAAACTCATTGATGTTTGGCAGATCGGGCTGGCGTGCGTTAGCAATGTAAAGCACGTTTTTACCGAGATTGCCGTCGTTTTCAAGGAAGTAGTCTATTTTTTCAAGTTCTTCCTCGCTGTAATCGAAAGACGGCTGAGCTATTATTACTATGTCGGTGTCTTCGGGTATATCCTGCTCAGTCAGGTTGCTTATCTCGGTGAACTCGTAGTTGTTCTGTTGCATAAGAGATTCAAGGTTGGTTATGTCAGT
>CAYYGY010000102.1:0-3882 GCA_964471735.1 uncultured Eubacteriales bacterium | reverse complement strand
ATCTGCGGCATCTTAAGTGCAAGCAGTACTCGCATATTGCCTGTGTCAACATTTTTCAAAGGCGTTGCTATGCTAAGCCCGATTTCATCAAGCGCTTTAAGCACCTCGCCTTCATCGATGTTTGAGTCGGTGTTTATGTTTATGCTCCAAACAAAATTGGGCATAAATGCAAGAAAAGCAACGCACACCGCAAAGCCTGCAAGCAAGCCTTTGCGCCGTCTGTATCGGTAAGTGATAAACGGCAGACCGCTTTTGCGTTTGATTTTTATTTTTACGCCGCACCCGCGCCTTAGCGCCGGCAGCCGCTTGTAGTCGCGCGCGAAGATGCAACATTCTATTTTGTCTCCTCTGCGATGGGAATACCACACGCTTATACCGTAGTTGGCGCACATATTCAAAAATCGCTCAGGAAAACGGCCTGAAACGGATATTTTGACATATCCGCAAAAAAAGCGAATAAGCCTTAGAAAAAACACCTTGTTCTACCCCTAACAATCAAATTCAACCGTTGAAATACAGCCGGCGATGACCGCCTCTTTGTCGGTCAAAGTCTTTATCATCAATTCTCTGCCTGAAAAGGTAACCGAGCCGTTGCCGACGTTTATCCTTACAGATGTTTCGGAATAGTCGATAATCCCCCTGCACCCGTCAATAACCGCCTCTCGGTTTGAGTTTAGCTCTATATGGGCGCCGCCGCTCAAAGTCCCCGCAGGAAGCTCAAGCACTCTGTCCAGTTTGCGCGCGGCACCGCTGATTTTTCGCCTTTTTGCTGACATTCAAACACCTCACCAGTCTTTACAAAATATGACGCAGTTGATATAAAAATGCACCGTTTGCCATATATTTCAGTAACAAGGCAGGGTGATTTTATGTCTTCAAAATTAACAGGGTGCTTAAACGTGTCCCTTTGCTGTGCGGCTCTTATTTCGCTGTTTACAAGTTCGGCCGCCGCCTCAGAGGGTATACGTGAGGGCTTGATAATCTGCGCCGAGATAGTTATCCCGTCGCTGATGCCGTTTATGGTGATATCCGATTTTGCAGTCAGAACAAAGGCCGCCGATTTTGTATTTAAGCCTTTTTGCAAGGTGCTGGCACCGGTTTTGCGGCTGCCTGAATCAGCCTGCTCTGCTGTGCTGCTGTCGTTGTTTTCGGGATACCCCACCGGCGCGGCGTTGACCGGCAATTTGCTCAAAAGCGGTCAGATCAATTCAAATCAGGCGTCGAGAATGATGATGTTCTGCATCAATGCAGGTCCTGCGATGATAGTATTTGCCGTCGGGCAGGGTATGTTCGGCTCTACGGCGGTTGGGGTCTTGCTTTTGCTGTGTCATATCACAGCCTCGCTCATTATCGGCGTAATTACCGCTTTGTTTGCTGAAAAAGAGAACTCTGCAGGCAAGGCCGGCAAAACAAAAGCCGAGCCTACTGCCGACGCTTTCGTTAACGCCACTGCCAACGCGTGCAAACAGATGATGATGATCTGCGGCTATGTCACGCTTTTTGCCTGCGTGACAAATCTTTTGCCTGATTGGGCGGAGACGGTGATTCCTCTGTTTGAGGTAACAAAAGGCTGTGCGTGGCTGGTGACCAACGGTTACGGCATCGTTTGGGTATCCGCACTGCTTGGATTTGGCGGTATATCGGTAATATTTCAGGTGCTCGCCATTGCAAAAGCACAGCTAAGCCTCGCAAAGCTGGTGCTGTCACGGCTTTGCCACGCGGGCATCAGCGCAGGGCTGTGCTTTTTCGGCATAAAACTGCTGCCCCAAAGAGTGCTCGCGGTAGTATCGGCAGGCCCAAAGGCGGTGCTTTCACTCGGTACGAACACCCTTGCGCTGACGATTTCGATGCTGCTGATGGCGTCGGCTATGCTGTGGACAGCGGCATATAAAAAATAAATCTTTATTTTTTATAAAATGTTTGATATAATTGTCGTAAAACAGCGAAAGGCGGTGCGTAAAGTGAAACCTAAGGTCGAGATCACAAAGCAGTGCAGTTTGTGCGAGGTAGGCAGACCGTCACCTGACGGAAGGAGCGTGCTGTGCATAAAACACGGCGTAATGCCTCTTGAAAGTGTGTGCCGCAGTTTTTGCTACGACCCGCTTAAGCGTGAGCCGAAACTTCCGCCCAGACAGCAGTTTGACAAGGCAGAATTTGAACTGTAACGAAAAACTCCGCACGGATTATGCAAGCCGTGCGGAGTTTTAATATTAATCAAGAGTATATTTGTGTTCGAACATTTCCAATTTTTCAACATATTCGCCGTGCTCCTCTGCCCTGAGGTTACGCAGATACTTGTGCGTGTCAAGCAACGGAGATTTCATCTGCATCGTATATGCGGCAAGGTTTGAGCAGTGGTCGGACACTCTCTCATAATTGGCAAGCAGGTCGTTGAAAACAAAGCCCAACTGTATCGTGCACTCGCCCTTTTGCAGACGCTTGACGTGGCGCGCTTTAAGCTCGTTGTTCAGCTTGTCAATGACCTGTTCGAGCGGCTCAACCTGAGAAGCGAGCGCAACATCGTCACTGACAAACGAATCGACCGTAGTATTGAGTATCTCAAGCAAGGCGTCTGTTATAACAGACAGTTCTTTCTTCGCACTTTCGGAGAAAACTATCTTCTTCTCCTTTATCTCCTTTGCGGCATCGCAGATGTTTAGCGCGTGGTCGCCGAAACGCTCAAGGTCGCCTATACTGCGCAGCATACGTGAAACGTGGTGTGAATCCGAATCGTTCAAAACATTACTGCTCAGGTGGACAAGGTATGTTCCCAGCTTGTCCTCATATTTGTCTGTCAGGGTCTCAAGCTCACGAACTCGGTTTGCCTTTTCCTCACTGTAATCGTCTACAAGCGATATAGCCTCAACAAGTGCAGCGCGCGCATGTTCAGCCATTTCATCAGTAAGACGGTCACACTCCGAAATAGCAAGAGGAGCGTTGTTGAAAATACGCTCGTCGAGGAATACAGTGTGCTTTTTTTCCTTGTCAGAGCGAACCGTAAGCTCGCAAAGGCGGAGAAGCGGCTTTTTCAAAGGCCAAGCGGCGATGGTAATGCCGATATTGAAAAGGCTGTGGACTGCGGCAACGCCGAAGGTGTTTATCGGGCGAAGCATAAAGTCAGGAGCAACAGCCATAATAATATACATTATCGCGATACAGAGAGTACCGCCGATAGCGTTTGCATACATATGTACGGCAACTACACGCTTTGCGTTTTTGTTTGTTCCTATCGCAGATATCAGCGAGGTCACGCAGGTGCCTATGTTGGCGCCTAGAATAAGCGGTATTGCTATCTGATATGTAAGCGGGTCATCAGTGAGAAAAGCGGTCGTAGCTATAGTCTGAACTATCGCCACCGTCGCCGCCGACGACTGGATTATGCCTGTAAACACGGTTGAAACAAGGAAAGCAACAACAGGGCTTGCAAACGCGGTCAGCAAACTCTGGAAAGCAGGGTCTTGCTGGAAGGTGTCCATAGAGTTGCCCATCATATCCATGCCGGTCATAAGCACGGCAAAGCCTATAAGTATCACGCCCAGATTGTGCTTTTTCTCGCTCTTTGAGAGCATTCTCATGGCGATGCCTAAAAAAGCAAGCAAGGGTGCAAACGTCATAGGCTTGAGCAGGACCATAAGGAAGTTGTCACCGCTTATACCGCCGAGAGTAAGTATCCATGCAGTCACCGTCGTGCCTACGTTTGAGCCCATTATCATACCGAACGTATCGGCAAAATTCATAATGCCGGAGTTGACCAAGCCGACCAGCATGACCGTCATAGCAGACGACGACTGTATCGCAATGGTTATTCCTGCACCGAGGAAAAATCCCAAAAAATCGTTTTTAGTAACCTTTTTTAACGTGCGCTCAAGCGCACCGCCGGCC
>CAYYGY010000101.1:0-3969 GCA_964471735.1 uncultured Eubacteriales bacterium | reverse complement strand
AGCCAATGTAATGATTACAGGTCCCGTAATAATACTGCTAAAAAAATTTATTTTTTAGCAACGACCAGCGTCGTGCCGTTTACCGATTTTATTTCTACCATCTCGTCAGGCTCGATGTCGCCGTCTTCGCTGACAGCGTGCCAATAAACACCGCCGATAGACACCTTGCCGTCAATATCGGAGATCTGAGCGGCGGCTTTACCTGTTTTACCTATCATACGGCTGTTTGAGTCTAGATCATCAGACTCAGGCTTGAGGCGATTTTTGTAAAACTTGTGAAAGACAAACAGGCACACAGCCGAAAGGGCGATAAATATAAAGATCTGCGCCCCAATGCTGTCTATGAAAAAGGCGGCAGCCGCAGTTATGAGTGCACTGGGTACGAACCATATCGACACCAAAGCTGTAGTAGACAGCTCAAGCACCAGAAAAAACGCCGCAACGATAAGCCAGATTACAGACATTTATATGCACCTCCTATTGTTCTGTATTGTATCATATGTTTGATTTCTTAGCAATTTACAATATTGTTACATATTTTTAATTTAATATTATTTTTTTAGCATCAAAAGAGAAAAAGAGCAGTCGCATTTGCGCCAAAACCCAAGGTCGGACATTTTCGGCACGTTTAACAGACAACTGCTCTCAGCTTATTTTTTAACTATCTCGTTTTGCTTTACTTTATAGCACAGCGTCATCAGGGTATCGCCCAGATGCACGTTTTCCACCGCGAGTTCGGGATGTTTTATAGAAAGGTCGCCGTGACTGAAATTCCAAATACCCTTGATGCCAAGCCGGCTCAACTGGTCGGCAAGCTCATCAGCCGTGTCCTTAGGCACGCACAGCACGCCTATATCAGGCTTTTCGCTGTTGCAAAAATCCTCCAGACCGCTGATGTTGCGAATAGGCATACCTGCAACAAGCTGGCCCGAATATGCCTCCTTGCGGTCGAAAATGGCGACAAGAGAAAGGCCTTTGTTCTTAAAATTCATATGGGTCGCAATCGCTCTGCCGAGATTGCCGGCACCGATAATGATACATTTGTGCTTTTCGTTAAGGCCGAGAATGTAGCCGATCTCCTCACGAAGCATCGCAACATTGTATCCGTAGCCCTGCTGACCGAAGCCGCCGAAGCAGTTTAGGTCTTGACGCACCTGACTGGCAGTAAAGCCCATACGCTCAGCAAGCTCGCGCGAGGAAGTGCGAACAACGGCGTTCTTTTCAAGCTCACTCAAAAAACGGTAGTACCGAGGCAAACGGCGCACGACCGACATAGAGATTTTGTCGCTCATGATAAGTCTCCTCCTCTTCTTTATAAAAATATTATGCGACAAACCCTCCCATTTGTCAACTGCGTAAACCTGCCAGCGTTGAACAAAATATTGACAGCCGAGCGCTTATCGTAATATAATTGTATCATACAAGTAATATAACTTTAAGGGGTAAAGGAGGCCAACAACATGAGTACATTAGTAAACATAACCGGTTTGACAAAACGCTTTGGTTCGCTGACGGCTGTTAACGGCCTGAATCTGACGATACCGAGCGGTAAGATAATCGGCTTGCTTGGACCTAACGGGAGCGGTAAAACGACTCTTATCAAAATGATTGCAGGCTTGCTGACACCTTCTGCCGGTATGATAACCGTCGACGGCAGTCAGATAGGCACATACACAAAATCTGTGATCTCTTATCTGCCGGACAGAGATTTTCTGGATAAGTCGATGTCGATAAAGGACACCCTTGATCTGTACTGCGATTTTTATCCGGACTTTGATGTTGCCCGTGCAAACGATATGATATTCAGACTGGGGCTGGACATTACAAAGCCGCTTCGCACGCTTTCCAAAGGCACCAAGGAAAAGGTAGGGCTTGTGCTGACGATGTCGCGCAGGGCAAAGCTGTATCTGCTGGATGAGCCGATTGCGGGCGTAGACCCTGCGGCGAGGGAATACATACTTTCGACCATCATATCCAACTATGATCCCGAAGCGTCTGTCATAATTTCAACACACCTTATCTCCGATGTTGAAAGCGTTTTGGACGACTACATCTTTATCCAAAACGGCATTGTGTTTATGGCAGGTTCGGTCGATTCAGCGAGAGAAGCGCACGGCAAATCGCTTGACGGCATTTTCAGGGAGGTGTTCAGATGCTAGGTCGTCTTATGAAATATGAATTTCGCATGCAATTTAAGACGGTTTTGATAACCAACATTGCTGTAATTTTGGCGGCGGTAGCCAGTTTTGGTGTTTCGCTTTTTGCAACTATTATAAACCCCTACGGCGTGGATAGCGAGGTTCTTACACCTGTTGAAACGGTTGGGTTTGTCGGTTGCATAATTGCAATGATAATGCTGTTTGTTGCCACGATGGTTTCTATGTATGTAGTCGTGATATCGGGATACTTCAGATTCTACCGCACGATGTACACATCGACGGGATATATGACCCTGATGCTGCCGATATCGCCTTGGAAGATCGTGGTTGCAAAGGGCCTGACACTTGCATTATATGAATTGATAACCGCTGTCTTTATCTTAGTTTCGGCAGGATTTCAGTTTTTGTTAATTGTCAACGCGTTTTCACCGATGGGCTTGCTTCAGACAGCGAATGAGATCATATCCGAAATACCCATTTTGTTATCAGAATTGTTGATTTATACTCCCAATGCAATCGTGTTGCTGTTTGAAGGATTGCTGCTCAGCCTTGTATCTTCTCTTGCAAGCCTTTGCGTTGTATATATGGCCATAACGATCGGAAGCGTAATTGCGAAAAAGAACAAAGGGCTGGTCGTCATTGCGATTTATTTTGCTGTTAAGATGGCACTGTCTTTTGTGACAGAGATAGCTTACTACTTCTTTTTGATTGTGTCCTTCACGAATTTCTATGTGTTCTATGCACTGCTTATACTGATGTATGCAGGAATCGGCATCGGTGCGTTCTTTATAAACAACCACCTGCTGTGCAAAAAACTTAATTTGGAATAGGTATATACAATCCCTCAGTCAAAACCTGCGGTTTTGCCAGCTCCCTTTAGGCAAGGGAGCCTTTCAACAAAAGAATAGGCAGACTTAACAGTCTGCCTATTCTTTTTATTTATTGTTCTTTCCTAGTTCTATTTTCCCGTGCTTGCTTTCATATCTCTCTATACAGTCTCGAATCAGGATAAGAATCTGGCTGTTAGCGCTTCTGCCCTCATAGTCTGCTACAACGTGCAGTTTGTCAAGCATCTCCTCGGATATTCTTATGGATAAACTTTTTGTAGTCATAATAGCCTCACAATAAATTTATTTTGTATTTACTTTACGTCTGCTTTGTGTTATTATGTTGTATATGGATACAAAATATATCTAAAATATATTCAAGGAGATCTAATGAAACTTGCAATTATAGGCTCAAGAGGCTTAAACATTAAAACATGGATAAATATATATCAAGCAAACCTGTTGAAATAGTTTCCGTCGGTGCAAAAGGTGTTGACACCTCTGCCAAAGAGTATGCAACAAAAAACAAAATCAAACTGACTGAATTTTTGCCTGAGTATTCCAGATACGGAAAGGTTGCGCCTTTAAAGCGTAATGAGAAAATTGCAGAATATGCTGATGAGGCTCTCGCTTTCTGGGACGGATTTTCACGCGGAACAAAACACGCTATAGAATGTTTCAAAAAACTCGGTAAAAAAGTTTCCGTAGTTGAAAACTCAGACTTGTAAGTATATAGAACATTACAAACGAAGTCCGCAGACTCACTTCAAGTCTGCGGACTTCGTTTCTTATCTACTTCTACAAAAATCGCTTCATACTTTCTATCGTTCTTTCCTGCTCGGCAATGGCGCGGTTTGCGATGTTTACCGCTTTCGGTGATGCGGAAGGGTTTTCGTGTATTGCTTTGGGTAATTCGATGTTTCCCATCGTACAACCCTGAATCTTCATTTTTGCGGCTGCAGACGTATCTCGCTTATGGTTTA
>CAYYGY010000100.1:0-3991 GCA_964471735.1 uncultured Eubacteriales bacterium | reverse complement strand
TTACCCGACCCCGGAGTGCCCAGAAGCAGCACGTTATGTCCTCCCGCAGCTGCGACTTCAAGTGCTTTTTTCGGCAACCGCTGGCCTTTAACATCGCTAAAATCAGGATATTCCTCTTGTGGCTTAAAGTTAAAATCCTCAGGCTTAACGGGGCGGATATCCTCCTTGCCGTCAAGGTTAGCAATAAGCTGTTTTACAGATGCTACCGGAATGATGTCTATTCCCTCAACAACACTCGCCTCAGCGGCGTTGACAGCCGGTAAAAAAAGGTGCTTGAAGCCCTCTTCTTTAGCGTGGATAGCCATTGCAAGAGCACCGTTTATCGGGCGGATATCGCCGCCAAGCGACAGCTCGCCCACAAAAACGCAACTGTCAAGCTTGACTTTCAGTTGACCGGATGCAGTAAGCAGAGCGGTAAGTATCGGCAAGTCGTATATAGGGCCGCCTTTCCTGACATCGGCAGGAGCAAGGTTAACTGTTATGCGGCTGACGGGAAAGTTGTAGCCGCAGTTTTTAAGGGCCGCCCTTACTCTGTCACGGGATTCCTTGACAGAGGTATCGGGCAACCCGACAATATCAAAGCAGGGCAGACCTTGAGAAAGGTCTGCCTCCACCTCGACTGTAAAGGCGTTCATTCCAAATAAACCCAAACTGTAAATTTTAGAAACCATTATTTTGACTCCGAAAAAAATCTTTGCTTAAATTATACAATGTCGTAATAATTTTAGCAATATAAATTTACAGCTAAAGGTCGTCTTGGTCCTGCTGAGGCTCGTCTGATTCGTCCATAGGCACGCCGGTATACATACCTAACGGGTCTGTCTTGCTGGGTGCAGAGCTTACTACGTTCAGCGCCACCTGTGTCGGACGCATATGATTTTTTTTGCGGTTTTTGTCCAAACCAACCACTCCTTTCGTTATATTTTGCGGTGATATAGTTAAGATATTATGAGTAAAATATACCTAGTCAGGCAATAATATATCCATATAGCAAGGCTGGCTCATAAGGCGGTATTTCCCTTGACAAAGCGACTGGGTTATTATATAATACTTTATTACAGTGGAGAAGTATTGTGTAGATTCAAGACGCTTGATTTTATCAGTCTTTTTTTACGCCGCCGGCGGGTGCGACGTATACATATATGAAAATATAAAATTTTTTGAATTCAGGCGGCAAAGCAGTAGATATGCCGTCAAAACAGAGAAACGGAGTTTAGTTAATTTATGTCACAACAAAAAAATAATGAGCATTTCCCCGATACCGCTGTTTTAGCGGCAGAGGGGAAGCGTGCGCCTCAGTATTCACGCAAACCGCAGACCGCGCCTGCTGTGAAAAACACAGTTAAGAACACGTCGAAGTCTGCACCCAAAACGGGCAAAAAGCCTGCGTCAGGCCGTCAGACAAAGGCGCAAAAGTCTGATGCAAAGGCCACCAAGCCCAAGAATACCCAGCGCAAACCAAGCAGTAAGCGCACACCCAGCGTGCCGCTTAAGGTAATACCTTTGGGCGGACTTGATGAGATAGGAAAGAACTTCACCGTGTTTGAGTGCGGCGATGATATTATAATCATCGACTGCGGAATGTCGTTTCCCGATGACGATATGCCGGGAATCGACCTTGTTATCCCTGATTTTACCTATGTTGTAAAAAATAAAGATAGAATAAGGGGACTGTTTGTCACTCACGGACATGAGGACCATATAGGTGCTATACCTTATTTGCTCAAAGAGGTAAGGGTCCCTATATACGGCACCTCTCTTACTATCGGGCTTATAAAAGGAAAGCTCGAAGAGCACAAGCTGTCCAACGTCAGCCTTAATGTTCGCCGCCCCGGTGATGTTATCAAGGCAGGCGGATTCAGTGTTGAGTTTATCCATGTAAACCACTCGATACCCGATGCTGTTGCAATGGCAATACGCTGTTCGGCCGGACTTTTTGTCCATACCGGAGATTTCAAAATAGATATGACTCCGATAGACGGCGACGTTATTGACCTTGCTCGCTTTGCAGAATTAGGCAACGAAGGGGTAACAGCTCTTTTCTCTGATTCTACGAATGCAGAGCGGCCCGGCTATACACCGACAGAGCGTATAGTCGGCAGTGCCTTTTCAAATATTTTTGCAAAAGCGGTCAATAAGAGAATTATTGTTGCAACCTTCTCGTCGAATATCCACCGTATCCAGCAGATAATCAACGAAGCGGTAAAGTATGGCCGCAAGGTCGCTATTTCAGGCAGAAGCATGGTAAACGCCGTAAATGTTGCCGCAGAGTTGGGATATTTGAATATACCCGACAATATTTTGATAGACATTGATGCGATACGCCGCTACACTCCTGAGCAAACGGTCATAGTCACGACCGGCTCTCAGGGTGAGCCTATGTCGGCGCTTTACCGCATGGCCTTCTCAGACCACCGCAAGGTATCTGTCAGCTCCGGTGATGTAATAGTAATATCCGCAACGCCGATTCCCGGAAATGAAAAACTTGTTTCAAGGGTAATAAACGAGTTGTTGAAGCTTGGCGCTGAGGTCGTGTATGAAAAGATGTACGACGTTCACGTTTCGGGCCACGCTTGCGCGGAAGAACTCAAGTTTATAATGCAGCTTGTAAAGCCTAAGTACTTTATGCCGCTTCACGGCGAGTATAAGCATCTGCTGAGAAGCTCTGAGATAGCACAGTCTATCGGCATCGATAAGAATAATATAATGATAGCACACCTTGGTATGGTGATAGAGTTTACAGCCGACTCAATGAAAAATTTGGGCTCGGTTCAGGCGGGAAGAGTGCTTGTTGACGGACTTGGTGTAGGCGATGTAGGCAGTATCGTTTTGCGCGACCGTAAGCACCTTGCTCAGGATGGCCTGATTGCTGTCGTTATGACTATAGACTCTGTTTCGGGCACCATCGTTGCAGGCCCCGACATCGTTACAAGAGGCTTTGTTTATGTCAGAGAGTCTGAGCAGCTTATAGATGACATACGCCGTGAAGTATGCAACAGCTTGGCAGGCTGTCCAAAGTATGACTGGGCATATATCAAAACAAAAATAAGAGATGATCTGTCACGGTATCTCTTTGATTTAACGCGCAGAACACCGATGATACTTCCTATAATAATGGAGATATAACAGCCAACGAGAGGCGGTGATACGCTTGAAAAACAAAATACAGTTGCTTGATGTTTTGCCGTTTGTAATGCTTTCGCTTATTGGAGCGCAGGCAGTTACGACCGGCGTGTTAGGCCATCCGGTAGTTTGCTTTATTGAGCTGGGGCTGATGCTTGTGATAGCCCTGTGCGTAGTTGCCTATTCGCTGACAAACAGCCGCAGAACAAAGCTATATGTCGACAGTATTATATCCAGTGCAGGCAAGGGCAGTGAGGTGCTTTCGCGCCTCGGTATACCCGTTATGGCTATTTCTGACGGCGTTATCCGTTGGTACAACTCTGCCTTTTTAAAGCAGGTGGTCGGCGGAGTTGATTGCGTCGGCCGCGCATCTGACTTCATTGTCGGTCAGGACGTTATAGACAGCTCGTTCGGTTCAGGCAGTGATATAGAGTATATGTCGCACAGATACCGCTTTTTCGCTTGCAGTGAGGGAAATATGACTATGTGTTACTTTATCGACACATCTGAACTTGCTGAATTTAAGAAGAAATATCATATGGGCCGTCCGGTGGTCGTTTACATAACGGTCGATAACATTGACGACCTTCAGCGCGGCGCAAGAGACAGCGAAAAAACACGTATAAGCAGTGCTATCGAAAAAAGAATAGAGAATTGGGCAGGGGAGATGAACTCGGTTTTTCGCCGCCTTAATAATGACAGATATCTGCTTATAACAGACGAAACAGGTATGTCCTATATGAGGGACACACGCTTTGATATATTAAACAAGGTAAAGTCCATTGACTTAGGAGAAAATGGTTCTGCCACGCTTTCAATAGGCGTAGGCAGGGCGGGAGAGGGCTTTGCCGAGTGTGAAGAACTTGCC
>CAYYGY010000099.1:0-3998 GCA_964471735.1 uncultured Eubacteriales bacterium | reverse complement strand
TTTGTAAAGCAAGGAGATTATTATATATTATGAAAGCAACAGGTATTGTACGTCGCATAGACGATCTCGGCCGTGTGGTTATTCCAAAAGAAATCAGAAGAACAATGCGTATCCGTGAGGGAGACCCTCTGGAAATATATACCGACGCAAACGGCGAGGTAATATTCAAAAAATATTCACCCATCGGGGAAATATCCGGTTTTGCGTCGCAATATGCCGATGTTCTTGTCAAGGCGACCGGTATAGCAGTTATCATTTGCGATAGAGATCACTGCATCGCTGCCGCCGGAGTATCCAAAAAAGAGGTGCTCGAGCGCAGGGTGTCCTCAGCTCTCGAAGAAGTGACCGATTCACGCCGTATATACTCACGTAAATCAGGAGAGGACAGAAAAATCAAGCCGCTCGAGGGCGTCGACCTGACAGCCGCCATTGTTGCACCGATCGTTGCTTCCGGCGACATTTGCGGCTCGTTCATTTTCATTCAGCAGGACGCCGGCTACTTTCCTGACGAGTCTGATGTAAGGCTGGCACAGATAGCGGCCGGCTTTCTCGGAAAGCAAATGGAAGAATAATAAAAAAACACTTGCATTATTGATGCATATATGCTACAATGTGCAAGTAAGATGTTTTATGCAAAGAGTAGGGCGACCTGCTCTTTTAATTTTGTATGGGGGCTTTAAATGGCTAAGAACAACAAACTTAACACGCAGGACACGGTCCGTCAGCTTGCCGAACCTATTGCTCAGGAGCTTGGACTCAGGCTGTGGGACGTCAGATTTGTCAAGGAGGGAAGCGAGCACTACCTTCGTATCACTATAGACAAAGATGACGGCATTCTTATTGAAGACTGCGAAAAAATGTCTCGCGCTATCGACCCTGTTCTGGACGAGGTCGATCCTATAAGCGTGCCTTATTTTCTTGAGGTCTCATCTCCCGGACTGGGCAGACTGCTGACAAGAAATGAGCATTTTGAACAGATGATAGGGCAACAGATAAGGGTGTTAACAATACGCCCTGTTGACGGGGAGAGAGAGTTCGTCGGCGAGCTTACCGCTTACGACGGCTCTGTTACCATTGAGGCGGACGGCGTTTGCCGTTGTTTTAAAAAGGCGGATATCGCCAGCGTCAAGCTAAATGATGACGCCGACCTTTTTTAACGGAATAAATTATAACAGAAGGGATAGATCAACAAAATGAATACAAATGAATTTTTCGAGGCTTTAAGCATTATGGAGCGTGAAAAAGGCGTTCCTTGTGACTACCTCGCTGAGAAGATATCTAACGCTATTGTCGTCGCTATTAAAAAGGATTACGGCGGACGCGACGTCGTTTTTTGCGACATTGATTGCAAAAACCGCACCTTTAATGCGTACATCCGCAAAAATGTCGTTGAGGACGTTGAGGATATCTATTCCGAGATCACTCTTGCCGAAGCGCTCAATATTGACAAAGCGGCTGAAGTCGGCGGATACATTGACATTCCGCTTGATACTATGCAGGTAGGCAGAATAGCCGCACAAACTTCCAAGCACGTTATCCGACAGGGCATAAGAGATGCTGAGCGCGACCGCGCCCGTGCCGAATTCCAAAACAAAAATCAAGAGCTTGTTTCAGCAAAGGTACTTCGTGTGGATCCCGAAAGCGGAAATGCGGTGGTAGAGATCGCCGGTTCTGAGGCAACGCTTCCCCGCAGTGAGATGATACCCAATGAGGTCATCGAAGAGGGCGACACGATCCGCATTTTCATCGTCGATGTAATCGACACGGAAAAGGGCCCGCGTGTTAAGCTCAGCCGTATACATTCAGGCTTTGTAAGACGTATGTTTGAGCAGGAGGTGCCTGAGATATTCGACGGTACTATTGAGATAAAGGCTATCAGCCGTGAGGCAGGCAGCCGCACTAAGCTGGCGGTTTACAGCAAAGACGAAAACGTTGACGCAGTAGGCTCCTGCATCGGACAGAGAGGCGCGCGTATCAACAGGATACTTGAGGAACTCGGCAACGAGAAGATAGACATAATCAAGTACAGCGAAGCCCCTGAAGAATTTATCAAAGAGGCGCTTTCGCCTGCAAAAGTCATTACCGTTGAGGTCGCTCCCGACGGTGCCAAGGCATGTAAGGCAACCGTACCCGACGGACAGCTTTCGTTGGCTATCGGCAACAAGGGCCAGAACGCCCGCCTCGCCGCAAGACTTACAGGCTGGAAGATAGATATTCGTCCTGAAAGCGGCTTTTACGGGGAATAATTTTAACATAAGAGGTGTATTGATTTGAGGGAACGCAAAATACCTATGCGTATGTGCAACGGCTGCGGCGAAATGAAGCCGAAGATAGAGCTGATGCGTATTGTAAGAGCTAACGACAGCACGATATCGCTTGATATGACCGGAAAGGCGAACGGCAGAGGGGCATATATATGCAAATCGGCCGAGTGCCTGAAAAAGGCACGCAAGTCAAAGCGGATTGACCGCACCTTCAATGTAACTATACCTGATGATATTTACGATTCTATTGAAAGAGAGTTTGCAGCCAATGGACAGTAAGATGCTCAACCTTTTGGGCATAGCTATGAGGGCGGGAAAGGTTCAGGCGGGTTTCAATCGGTGCAGTACCGCAGTGAAATCAGGCAAAGCGAAGCTTGTGATCCTGTGCAGCGATATTTCCGATAAAACGGCTAAAGAGATAAATTTTCTTTGCGGTAAATTCCCCACTCCCGTGTTGAAGGCAGATTTTGATATACTGCGGTTATCTGCCGCTATCGGCACAAAAGCCGGCGTCTGCGCTGTATGTGACGCAGGGTTTGCAAATAACTTGGCCGCTCTTTCAAACAGTAATGGAAAGGATTGATTAACCTATGATGGTAAAATACAGAGTGCACGAGGTCGCTAAGGATTTCGATATATCCAGCAAGACCGTTGTCACTATTCTTAAGGAGCATTTCGGCGCTGAAAAGAAGGCTCAGACCGCTTTGGAGGAAAATGAGCTTGACGTGATTTTTGACGCTGTTACTCAACAGCATCAGGTTGACAGCTTTGACGCATACTTTGCCGCAGGGGAGAAGGCCCGTCAGGCGCGCAAGGATCAGGCAAATAAAGAAAAGGCAGACCGCGAGGCAGAGCAGGCACGCATTGCGGCTGAGTTTCTCGCCGCAGCGAAGGCGGCCGCAAAAGGCGAAAAGCCTGCAGAAACCGACAAGGCCGAAAAGGCAGAACCTGCAAAGGCAGACGGCGCACAGACCGCCGCCGAAAGCAAGCCTGATGCACCTGCCGCCGAAATTAAGATGCCGCCTAAAAAGGAAAAGGGCGTTTCTCAAAAGCCCAACAGAGGCCCCGCCGAAATCCACCGTGTTGACACACGCACATCTAATATCGAACTTGACAGATACAACGAAAAATATGAATCCATTGCATCTGAAAAGGGCGTTAATACCGCTACCAGCAGTAATTCACGCCAGCAGATAAAGCGCCGCCCCCAGCAGAATTTTAAGAAAGGACCAAAGCGCAGATCCACTGAAGAGGAAAAGATGCGCAAGCTTCAGCTTGAGCGCATAAAGAAGACGCCTATCAAGATCACGGTCGGCGAAACTATCACCGTAGGCGACCTTGCTGCAAAGATGAAAAAGACTGCCGCCGAGGTTATCAAGGAACTTATGAAACTCGGCGTTATGGCCGCTGTTACACAGGAGATCGACTTTGACACTGCTGAGATCGTTGCAACCGAAATGGGTGCAAAGGTTGAGCGCGAGGTCGTTGTAACTATCGAAGAGCGTATTATGGACGATACCGAGGATACCGATGAGAACCTTCTTCCCCGCGATCCGGTCGTGGTCGTTATGGGCCACGTTGATCATGGTAAGACCTCGCTTCTTGATGCTATACGCAATAAAAACGTCGTAGAGACCGAAGCAGGCGGCATCACCCAGCACATCGGTGCATATCGGGTAAGTATTGACGGCAGAGATATCACTTTCCTTGACACCCCCGGACATGAGGCCTTTA
>CAYYGY010000098.1:0-4020 GCA_964471735.1 uncultured Eubacteriales bacterium | reverse complement strand
ATAAAGCGTAATCACCTTGCCATCTGTTTGTGTCAAATTATTGAGCTCTGCAAGATTAGAATACTCAACTTCGCCATCAGCAGTCATTGCCCAGCCCTTGAAGCTCCAGCCCACGATGCTATATGCGTTATCATCCAAGGTAAACGCCGTATCATACAAGCAATGCATGCTTGTCATATCCCCCACAAGCTCTGCACCGGCATCGGTAGGCTTATTGGCATTAAACTGAATTGTGTATGTGTGCGCTTCCCATACTGCATATAGGGTAACCGTGGCGCCGTTAATATCAGTCAGATTCTTTATTTCCGCACCATCAGCATATACAACATCGCCGTTGGCGGATGTTGCCCAACCCTTGAATGTCCAACCTATAAGACTATAATCAGCTAACTCCAGTGTAGTAGTTACATCATATACACAGTCAACATAATCCATGCTACCCGAAAGCGTTCCACTTGCATGCGCGGGTTTGTTGCTCCTAAATCTGATAGTGTAGGTATTTGCTATCCATACAGCGTAAAGCGTGATAACTTCGTCATCAACCGCAGTGATATTTTTCAGTGCTTCATTATCGTCATACTCTACATTGCCGTTAGCCGATGTAGCCCAGCCCTTGAATGTCCAACCTGTCAGACCATAGTTAACAGATCCAAGAGTAAACGCTGTATCATACCTGCAATCTATATCGGACATATTCCCGGTTAGTACTGCACTTGCATGGGTAGGCTTGTTGGCATTAAATTGAATCGTGTACGAATTTGCCTCCCACACAGCATAAAGCGTGATCACTTCACCGTTTGTTGTGGTAAGGTTTTTCAATTTTGCACTATCACGATACACAACCTCTCCAGTGGCAGTTGTCGCCCAGCCCTTAAATGTCCAGCCTATAAGCGTATATTCGACAGGTGTTAATGCAAACTCTGCATCATATACGCATTTAAGATTGTCCATCGTTTCGGAAATGCTTCCGCTTGCCTTCGTAGGCCTATTGCTATTGAACTTGATCGTATACGTATTAGCCTCCCACACAGCATAGAGGGTTATCACCTCACCTGCATGTGCAAGACCTGTAACCTCCTCACCATCGGCATATACAACAGCGCCGTTGGGCGAGGTAGCCCACCCCTTGAACTGCCAGCCAATGATCACAAAGGCATTGATTGCAAGAGCCTTTTTCTCGTTATACTCAAGCAGAGAATCCTCCATGCTGCCTGAAACACAAGAAGCATTTTCGGGTGCGTTGACATCATATTCAATCGTATATACTTCCGTCCAATGCGCGTATAGTATCTGTTTTAAATAAGTAGGATTATAATAAACCGCATCGCCCGCATCGATCCTTTCCGCTTCCAGATCGGACACATCAAAGCTTAAATACCAGCCGTCAAAACGGTACCCGGGACGAACCGGAGTAGGCAACGCGGGATACACGTCACGGTTTCCGTTGTCATCATAGCATTTGACTACAATAGAATCGAGATCAAGTGTGCCGTTGTTAGGATTGAGAATCACCTTAAACTCATTACTGGTAAGCTCTTGCACATTCTTACCGACAAAATACTGCAACATAATAACAAGATCGGAAAGGTCAACATATCCATCAAGGTTTACATCTGCATAAAACTCGCTAAAATTGTAATCTTGGCTTTCCAGGAATGCATCCATCAGCGCAGAGTCCTTTGTGTTGGATATGGCTACATATCTTGCAACCAATGCGGTATCCAGCACATCAACCAATCCATCGTTATTCACATCACCCGGCAAGTGTGTAACAGCGGTGATATAACCGTCCATTGTTACAATATCAAGCGCATTTGCTTGGCTGCCTGTAAACTGCTTTCTGGTATATGCTATGGAAATATGATATGTATCCATAACCTGTGCATCATCCGGGAGCTTGAATACCAGCTTCAGCAAATTACCGTCTTCCCCGTGCACATCGGGGCTTGCGGCAACAAAGCCTATCACGCCGTTGATCTGTGCAATTTCAAATTCACTTGCAGCCAACAGCAGCTCGCCTCTCTCATATCTCACATACTCAAGTCTATCGTCATACTCTATTCTGAAAGAAACGCCTGTAATACCGGGATTGTTGAACATTTTAATGTATACAACGATCTCATTATCACTACCCACAAGACCGTAAGAGCTGCCAACAACCACTCTTGTGATATCCGTTGTAGTCTTCTTTTCTACAGTATAGGAATATCTACAGGTGGCACAGGTGTAGATAATGCATGCATCGTTCTCTACGCTGGTATACTCATGCGCTTTTGTGGTTTTATCATCCTTGCATACGCTGCATTTACATGAGTTTCCGTCCAAGTACTCATATTGATGCTGCAAAACATCGATCTCTTTACCACGCTCAATAATCTCCTCACAAGCAGAGCAATACTTATCTCCCGTATAACCAAAGCCGTTTACTACGCAGGTTGCAGTAACTTGGTTTTGAATGACGATCGTATGCTCCAGCTCTGCTACAATGGTATCCTGCAAAATATAGCTATGCGAGCACTTGGCACAAACCTTTTGAGTATATCCTATGCTTGCGCATGTAGGTTCAATTATTTCCGCTTCGTATTCATGGATACAGTTCACCACGATTTCATACGAAGTACTGATGCCGTTGTAAGACACCTCAATTTTGGATGCTCCAAAGCTATCGGCATTTCCATTGGTAATGATGGGAGTTACCTCTTCCTTGGTGCCATCCTCCCAAACCAAAAAATATTTGCCGTTGTCAAGAGAGACCTTCTCGTATCTTTCATATGAGGTTTTCGGCAAAGTCTCTATTACAAGCTCGCTCGGCTTAATCTTTTCAACTACATACGGAACGGCAACGCTAAGAATAACACTGTAGACATCCTCGTTGTTGGTTTCGCTCACCATGTATGCACGGAAAAGTACAATAGCTTCGCCTTCGGTTACGCTTTCCTTCTTCGCCTCTAAGGTATCCAATCCGTAATGCCACAAAATTTCATAGGACTGCAGCTTATACCCATCGGGACCATCCACTTGAATTAAGAGAATATCCTTGTATGTCTCCCCGTTGATTACTTTCTTGATGTTATCCCTTGATGTGCCACACTGCGGACATGTAAAGCTTTCGGACAGCGCCTCAAATTCTGTCTCTGCTGCGATACCGTTATCGGCATCACCATATTGCTCGTGATAAATCCAGCCACAATCATCCGACGTACATTTGTACGTTTGGTAAGTAAGATGTGTGTTTAAAAAGCTTTCACCATAACCATAAATCTGATATTCGGAAATTGCCTCACCCTTGTAGCTGTATTGAGTGCTTACCTCGCCCTCGTAAGAAAAATCAACATTGTAACTGGGATTTACGACAGGAAACCTAATATCTTCTCGATTTTCGACTGCTATTTTACTGCTATCCATTCCGGGAACATATGTACTCTTTGCCGTCTTAACATTATCAGTTGTAGATCCACCTGAACCCTTATTTTCACGAGAAGCTTTACATTTAATGGAGACATCGGTGTCAACAAAAACTCCTTTAATTGTTGCATTCCCACTAACATTAGCTACTATGCCGCCAACCTTGACTGTAACATAAGGCTTTCGATCGCCTTGCGGAATACCTGCTATTATCCAAGGCCACGAACATTCCGAATGTCCCACACCTGTAATTTCGCATCCTTCACCTACAACACAATTTATAATACTAAATTTTTCACTTATATTAGCTGCAATGCCTCCCGCATATACTGAATTTTTATTTTTCTTATCCTTGTCTGATTGACCATAATCTCTTGTAGCAGAAACATAGATTTTCGTTGATTGCACAGAACAATCAATAATACTCTTAGTTCCACTACATTTTCCTATTATGCCTCCCGCATATGATGCTATAGTTCTATTCGTGCTGCCCGAGACCGTCCTAGTTAGATTTATAGAACTGTTCTTAATATGACAATTGCTTATACTTCCCTCATTTAACGCAGCCAAAATACCACTACAAACTTCATCTTCAATCGCGCCACCTTCGATTTT
>CAYYGY010000097.1:0-4151 GCA_964471735.1 uncultured Eubacteriales bacterium | reverse complement strand
CTCTAAAGCAGCTTGGCAGGCATACAAAGCCTATTGCTGTTTATGATGTTGACGGATATTATAAAAACCTGATGGCTTTCTTGGAAATTTCTATCGAGCGAAAATTTCTTAAAGAAAACTGCAAAGAGCTGTATTGTTACAGCGCAAATGAAGCAGAAATAATAGAATATATTGAAAACGATAAACCTGTAAAGCGTGATGTTCACGAACTTAAAATAGGATAGTTTTTCTGTTTTGTTATCGCAACATAAAAACCGCAAGGATATTGTATCCTTGCGGTTTTTTTAAGATTGTTATATGAAAATACTGTCTTATGCCTTATTCCAGCGCATCATATTGTCATCAAAACTTACTTCGACAAGACTGCTGTCCCTCAACCAAGACAGGTAAGACCTGATCGTACTGCCTACAAGCGCATACTGCTCAAAGTTAAGCTTTAACTCAAACGTGTCAAAGATGTATTTAAGCAGTTCTTCAAACGCGGTCGGCACAGTAAGCTTGTCAAGAATCATCGCCTTTATTTCGTACACAGCCTTCAGATTTGCATCGACCAGTTCGCAAATATCGCTGACTGCGTCGGCGTGTGACGGAACAAACAAATCGGCTTTGAGCTGTCTGACTTTCTCAAGTGTTTTAATATGCGTTGCAACATCAAACAAAAACGCGACCTTGTACTTTTCTATCGTAGTCTTGCTTATCACGCTGTCACCGATAAACAGGACATTGTCAGGTGTGCGTATACCGAGCATATCGAAAGAATGACCGGCTAAATCTACAACTTCAAGCTCGCTCGGGAAATCAGGGTGAGTGATATCTTTCGCCGCGCTTGGCTGGGCAAGAAGGAACTTGTGCCTTAAGTCGCCGCAGGGAAAACCGCCGTACAAGGTGGTCGGCTCAAGAAATGTGTTGGCCGCAAACACGGCCTCAAGCCCTTTTGCAAACACACTGCAACCGGTCTGCTGTACCAGATAGGCGTTTGAGCCGATGTGGTCGGCGTGGGCATGGGTGTTGATTATTCCTTTAAGGCGCCACCCTTGCTCATTTAGCACTCTTAGGGCGCGCTTTCCGGCGTCTTTGCTGTTGCCGCTGTCGATCAGGTAAACGTCAGACTCGTTTTGCCTGTAAATTCCTATTTTTGACGGGCACGAAATATAGTATGTTTGTTTTCCTGCCTGAACTAAATCAAACATTTGTGTCACTCCATATACTATGCTTTAATATTTTTACCGTACCGCATAGCGTCAGCCTCCCGTCAGGCTCAGCAAAAACCGTCAGGCTTCCGCCCGGTTCGTTTAGCGTTATCTCGGTCTCCTCGCCAAGCGTGGTTGCCAGATATGCACCGACAGCGGCTGTACCGCTCGCGCACGAGCCCTCCCAGCATAGCGTGCCTATATTCGGCACATAAACCAGCGGCGTCAGCTCGCCTTTGTCAAGGTCGACCTGCATTATTCCAAGCGCATCAACACATAGCGTGTTGCACCAGCCTTTGATAACGCTTTCTGCCTGCGCCTTGTCTATCATATCCTCAACTATAACGTGCGAAATGCCGTCAAAATCAACAATCGGATAAGTTTTGCCCGAAAGTTCAGTTGTGCGCACAGCCTTCGGCTCAGGCATATCCACCTTGCAAATATAACCGCCTGTGTTTTTCTTTACCTCTACGTCAACGGTCTTTTTGGCGCCTGAAACCTGCAATTGTACCTTGCCGCATTTTTTACGCCTGTCGCATATCAGTGCGGCGGCCGACATCGTTGCGTTGCCGCAAAACTCACCGCCCGCCATATCAAGGCGAGGTACGTCGCAATCAAGCCCGCTTAGAAAGCCGACCTGCTCTGCCGCAGGCTCCGACTTCATTATCTCGGCCGCAACGTGCATACGCAGTGCTTTATCTACCTTGCTTTCTGCTAACACGGTTATGTTTGTCGTGGGGTCCAAGACATAATAGCTTACTTCCATTACTGTTGATAATTCCTCAAAAATTGCTTTGTTCTCTCTTCCTTAGTATCGCCGAAAACATCTTCAGGCTTGCCCTGTTCGACTATCATACCGCCGTCCATAAATATTACGCGGTCAGACACTGCCCTTGCAAATGACATTTCGTGCGTAACGATAACCATCGTCATATCTTCCTCGGCCAACTGCTTTATTACCTTCAGCACCTCGCCCGTGAGTTCAGGGTCCAGCGCTGAGGTCGGCTCGTCAAAGAACAGTATCTCCGGATTCATAGCCAGCGCGCGAACAATGGAAACGCGTTGCTGCTGACCGCCCGAAAGCTGGCACGGATAGGCGTCTGCCTTGTCGGCGAGGCCCATTTTCTCAAGCAGTATCATCGCTTCCTTTTTCACCTGCTTAGGGTCTCTGCGCAGTACGCTGACAGGCGCATCGGTAAGATTTTTGAGAACCGAATAGTGGGGAAAGAGGTTGAAATTCTGAAAGACCAGACCGAACTTGGTCCTGAACTTTTTTAGATTTTTATCGTAGACTATGTTGCCGTTCTCCATCCACGCGGCATTCTCGCCAATGTACGAAAGCGTACCGCTGTCCATTTTTTCTAACAGCGTGGCACACCTCAGCAGTGTAGACTTGCCTGAGCCTGACGGCCCGATTATAGAAACGACCTCACCCTTGTCGACAGAAACGGAGATATCCTTGAGAACCTCAAGTTCGCCGAAGGACTTTTTGACATTTTGCATATTAAGTACGTTCATAGCGGTTCTCCTTATCTGTAATAATCAAGCGACTTTTCGGTTTTTTCCATTGCCCATGCAACGACAGCGTTGAAGACGAAATAGAAAATACCCGCAACGAACAGAGGCATAAATGTTGTCTTAGCCGATGCGATCTGCTTTGCCAGAGTAAACATTTCTGCATATGCCAGAACAAACGACAGCGATGTGTCTTTAACAAGGGTTATGACCTCGTTTGTTATCGAGGGGAGAGTGATTTTTATCATCTGCGGAAGAATGATCTTGATAAAGGTCTGAAAACGGTTATACCCAAGCACCTGAGCGGCTTCGTACTGGCCGATCGGTATGGACTCTATACCACTGCGGTAAATTTCAGCAAAGTACGCAGAGTAGTTAATAACAAAGCCCAATATCAGCGCAATAAATGTCCAGTTAGCGGTCAGCCTGATATTAAAAAGATAGTACGGACCGTAGCAAACCGCCAATAACTGAAGCATAAGCGGTGTGCCTCTTAAAACCGAGATGAGCAGGCGAACAAGCGCGCTTAGCGGCTTGAAACGGGAACTGCGCCCGAAATAAACGATTAGTCCGAGCGGCAGGGAAAATATAAGAGTCAGGAAAAATATCAGCAACGTGCGGCCAAAACCGATCAAAAGTTGCTCAATCATCATTTGCAAAGACATATGCGGTTTCCTTTCAACGTGCAAAAGGCGGCAGGGGATACCTGCCGTCCTTTTGTATTTTATAATCGTGGGGAGATCAGTCGACAATTACCATATCGGCAAGACCGTATTTTTCAGCAAGCTGCATAAACGTGCCGTCAGCTACGAGCTCGTCAAAAGCCTTTTGAACCTTGTCACGCAACTCCTCGTTGCCAAGCTTGAAAGCGATGGCATATTCCTCAGACGAAACAGCTTCATCAAGAATTACAAGCGAATCATCGTTAAGGTCGGCAAGCTTTGCGCGTGCAACGCCTACGTCAACAGCAACAGCGTCTGACAAGCCTGAATTGAGGTTGGCAAAAGCAGTGTTATAATCAGGAACGCTCTGCAACTCGGCAAATTTTTCAGCAAATTCTACGTTTGCGGCGTTGCTTAAGTCCTCGCCCTTTTCAGTAAGAGCGGTGTAGGCCGATGAGCCCGACTGAGTGACTACCTTTTTGCCTTCAAGGTCTGCCTTAGAGGTAATGCCCGAATCGGCCTTTACTACCAAAACGATAGAGTTGTCGCAATAGGTCTTTGACCAAGTGTAAGAAGCCTCACGGCCGGTGTAGGTCATACCGTTCCAAATGCAGTCGATGTTGCCCGAATCAAGTTCAAAGTCCTTTGAATCCCAGTCGATAGGCTTTTTGACCAATTTTAAATCCAGTTTTTCGCAAACGGCCTCAGCCATCTCAAGGTCGAATCCGGTGTACTCACCGTCGTCACCCATATAACCAAACGGCTCATACTCAGCGTCAAAACC
>CAYYGY010000096.1:0-4165 GCA_964471735.1 uncultured Eubacteriales bacterium | reverse complement strand
AGCGACGCTATCAGCTTTTAAGTGAGCATAACGTACGCAATATAGCCGGATTTAACGAGCTTGCCGAACGTGACGAAACGCTGAAAAAACTGCCGCAGATGGTAATATTCATCGACGAGTTTGCCGACCTGATGATGACAGCACCCAGCGAGGTAGAGGAATCTGTCTGCCGTCTTGCCCAGAAGGCGAGAGCGGCGGGTATCCACCTTGTCGTAGCGACACAAAGCCCACGAGCAGACGTTATCACAGGCCTTATCAAGTCAAATATCCCCAGCCGTATTTCACTGAAGGTCGCATCGCCGCTTGAGTCGAGGATCATACTCGATATGCAGGGCGCCGAGCGCCTTATAGGCAACGGCGATATGCTGTATTCCCCCACAGGCACCAACAAGCCCGTGCGTATTCAGGGCTGCTGGATAAGCGACTCAGAGATACAGACCGTTACCGACTACTTGAAGAAAGAGGCCGCCGGCACCTACGACAACGAGATCATGGAAGAAATCGAGCGTCAGGCTTCTCTTACAAAGCAAAACAAGAAGACAGCCGAGCAGGAGGAGGAAGTTCAGGACGATGACCCGTTGCTTGCAAAGGCGCTGGAGTGCGTTGTGGAAATGGGTCAGGCGTCGACCTCTATGCTGCAAAGAAAACTGAAGCTGGGCTATGCCAGAGCCGCAAGGATAATGGACCAGCTTGAGTCGCACAACTACATAGGCCCTGCCGAGGGAGCAAAGCCCCGACAGGTATTCATAACCAGAGATCAGCTTACCGAGATGCAGGCTTTCGGCGAGGTTGACTTACATTGAAAAAGTACAGACAGCCGCGTTCGCGGCGCCATTCACCGTTATTTTACCTGATAATGAGCGTCATTGTCATTGCATTCGCTGCCGTTATAGCGGTACCGAACGGCAGTGACTGGCGCACGGTATACACTAAAGCAAGTTTCAAGGCTGATATCTCGGCAGGAAGTTATGTCTATTACTTTGACGTGGGTCAAGCGGACAGCAGCGCCCTTATAAGCAAGAGCGAAGCGTGCCTTATTGATTGCGGCAACCGCAACAACGGCGACGAAATTGCCGACAAGCTTGAAGACCTAGGTGTTGAAAGTCTTAAATACGTCGTTGTAACACACGCTCACTACGACCACATCGGCGGTCTGCGTGCACTGTTAAAGCGCGTAGACATAGGTGCTGTGATCATCTCCAGCTGGATTCCGGCTGACGAGAGCGACGCCACATTTCTTGAATCTATAAAAAGCGACTGCGAGGAAAAAGGCGTTGAAATAATTGAACTTAACGCAGGCCTTTCCTTTGATGTCGGTGATTTTAAGCTTGATGTTCTGTATGACGATGACACCGCCGAAAACGAAAACGACCGCTCAGCCATTATACGCGCAGACTGCGGCGATAACAGTTTTCTGTTCACAGGCGACGCAACGACAGAGATTGAAGAGGCCGTTATCAACAACGACATCGACGTTGATTGCGACATTCTTAAAGCAGGCCATCACGGCAGCAAATACTCCACCTCAACTGAGTTTCTTTATGCCGTATCACCGGGACTTGTAATATTTTCGTGCGGCACTGACAACAGCTACGGCCATCCCTCAGTTGACACGCAGGAAAGGGTCAGGGCGCTGGGAATCGACTGGTTCCGCACCGACTACAACGGCGATATAGCAATAGATGCCGAAACGCTGACCGTCAATGCAGAGAAAGGCTCGCCTACGGAAAATTCATCAAAAGCCGCATAATAAGCCATAAAAAAAGCAGGGCAACGCACCTGCTTTTTATTTTGTAAAAAATTTAATTAATCAAAAACGCGCCGCCTGCACATAATAACAGCGGTGATATAAATGGATGATAAATATTTAAACCCTACGCCGGCGAGCGAACCGGTAATGGACCAGCCGGAAACGGCGTATGAAATGATAAACAAGTACGGGACATATAACATTCAGCCTACCGCAGACACTTCAAACAACTACCCTGCCATAGCACACGGTCTGTCCGAAATAACAAAAAAGCAGATAAAAGCAGAGCGCGACGAATGGAAAACCAAACAGCGCAAAAGGGCCGAAAGCGAAGACTGACAAAAAAGCCACCGAATAATCCCCGCTGTCGGTTGATTGTTCGGTGGGCTTTTTGTTATTAGAGATTTGCCGCTTTATATCCTTATTCGCAATCTATGGTGCATAGAAGCGGAAAAGGTATTAGCCGTTGATATTATAATCTGCGCACATAAGATTAGTAGCTTTGAACATTTTGTGCAAATAAATAAAGGGACCAACAACAATAAGACTACCAAGAACATTCCAAAGCCAATAGTCCGCCGCGCTGAAATTATATGCTATTGAGCGTCTTTTCAGTTCAGCACCGATTCGGTTAGAAATCTTATGATACCAAACAATGCTAGCTATGCCCAAAGTAATAGGAGCAACTAAAAAGAACAACAAACAATAGTGCATTGTTTTTTTACCATCGTATCTGGAAGCGACGATATTTACATCGTTAGAAACAGCAGACATTACAACTAATGGGTAGATGCCAAAGGTAATCAACGAAAGCAAAATCGTCTTAAGCAAGCCTTTGTTCGTTTTCCGTTGACCGACAGGGGCAGTGTTTACAGTGTTTTCCATATTGATATATCTCCCTTCATGCTTATAATCAACAACTTAACCATCTAAAATATGAATAAATTGTTAACTATCTAATAGAATTAAAACATATCATTCGACAAATGTCAATGTTATTTGACAAATTTATTATTAAACTGTTAATTTACAATAAAAATCCGCCCATCTTTCGATGAGCGGATAATTATATTCAGAATAAATCTTATTTCATATGCTTGATTACAGCCTGTGAGAGGCACGCAAAAGAGGGAATATTTATTGTTTGATAAGCTTTTTGTACACTTCAATAAGTTCATCAATATCACTGACCAAACTAAATGAATTATTAACAATAATATCTGATATATTTTCCCATTCTTCTTTTAAGCAAACCCCATCCACCGATTTTGTAGCATATAATTCTTCAAAATTATTATAAAACACTTCTTCTGAACCTCGATAATCAGCGCACCATCCAACTTTAATCATTTCATCAGGATAGCCACAGCGTTGAAATGAAATTTCATTTTTATACTTGTTAACATTATATGTGTTTTGGGTGTTTGTAAAATAAAACTCATATTCAGAATTAAAAGGCATAAAATTAAAAATTTCAATAAATTTTTCATAAGTAATTATTGACATATTTTTCCTCAGAATAAAAATATTTTTTGAGCGTATAGTCGTATGTTATTTTGATCTTTTTATGAGTAAAAACATAGCCTGAGATACATCACGCAAAAGAGGGAAAAGTATATTTGTCTCATTCATATTTTTAAATGGTGCTGTCTAACATTTTCTTTAATATCGGCCGTATTACACTGGCCATACGGAAGAAACCCAAATCATTTGGATGACAGTTATCAAATGAGCAAAGATTACGGTCGGTTTCACCGTAAAAGGTTTCGCCGTCAATGAAATATACGTTTTTGTCCCCTGCAGCAACGGCGGCATTATAAGTCGCTCTTACAATATCCCGACGAGTTTTCATATATTCATTATACCTTTCGGCAGGTCGCGTCATCATCAGTATCGGTATGTCAGGGTGGACTTTCCTTATACGGTCAAAAAATGGTTTGTGCGTATTAGAAAGATGCTCAGAACTTGGTGCATTATGGTCGTAATCATAAACAAATGCTCCCATATCGAGGGTGTTTATATAATCCGCCATAACAAGTTCTCCCTTTGCGTTGCCTGAAAATCCTAAATTGTAAAAATCGAAATCAAGCCAACGAGACAAAATGGCATTGTAAGCATTGGTGGAGTTGCAAGAGCATCCGCCTTCGGTGATTGAAGAACCATAAAACACAACAAGTTTCTTGTGCTTGTAGGGCGTTGGCTCGGTAACCGTTGCTCCGTCTTCAACAGTAATTTCTATCGTTTCAATTTGTTCATTGCGCGGAAAATACACAGTTATCTGCTCTAATTCTGAAGATTTGTTAAATGTTTTTTCAAAAATTTTAGTGTTATAATCCGGGGGATTTACAACTCCAAGATGGCAGGCGTTTTCTCTTTCGCCCAACATAACCTGTGCCGATTGACAGGAGTATAGGG
>CAYYGY010000095.1:0-4171 GCA_964471735.1 uncultured Eubacteriales bacterium | reverse complement strand
GCGTATTATTAAGAGATTCTATCTGTGAAGAATAGATATCAGTATCGCTTATCAAGTTAAGCAGTTTTTCATTAGCCACGTCAAGCAGCGCCCTTACCGACTCGATCTCAACCTCTTTTGAGGCGATATCGGCATTTTTGAGGGCGATTTCAGCAGATATCGACGAACCGCCGTTTACAACATCGTCTATATCCTTTCTGATTCGCCCTATGGTTTCATCGTTATGGAATATTGTGTTGTTTTTAACTGCGATATCCGCATCAATTCTGGCGGCCTCTTCCTCAAGTGATGCCGATTTATTGCGGGCTTGCTCTGTTAGAGCGCTAAGACGCATCGACTCGTCTGCTGACTTGTCGATCTGACATTCAACAGAGATTATCTTTTCATTTATTTCATCGTACTGAGCCTGTGCGGCGGTGATCTTGTATTCCTGCTCGCTCAACGCTTCCTTATACTTAGACAAGGTGTTCAGCCACAGGCCTATCTGAAGTCCTTCCTGCTCTTTTGAGTACTCAAGAAAAACCGTTGCCTTCCTGCTTTGCTCAGCAAGGGGACCTACTCTGCCCTCAAGCTCGGAAAGTATATCACGAAGCCGCACCAGATTTTCCTCAGCTTGCTTTAATTTACGCTCAGCTTCAAGTTTCCTGTATCTGAAGCGTGATATTCCTGCCGCCTCTTCAAATATTTCTCTTCGCTCGGTAGAGGTCTTTGTGCCGATAATATCATCTATTTTGCCTTGCCCGACCATTGAATAGCCGTCGCGGCCAAGGCCGGTATCCATAAACAACTCGTGGATATCCTTTAAGCGTACAGAAATATTGTTAAGCCTGTATTCACTTTCTCCTGAACGGTAATACCGTCTTGTTACTGCAACTTCGTCCTCGTCCATATTAAGATTGCGTTCTTTATTATCAATCACCAAAGTTACTTCTGCAAAACCGAGGCGCTTTCTTGATGCAGTACCGCCAAAAATCACATCCTCCATCTTGTTGCTTCGAAGTGTCTTGTTTGATTGCTCGCCTAAAACCCAGCGCACAGCGTCAGATATATTGCTCTTACCTGAGCCGTTAGGGCCTACTACAGCGGTTATTCCCTCTCCGAAGTTGAGAACGGTTTTGTCAGCGAATGACTTAAATCCCTGAATTTCAATTGATTTTAGTCTCACTGTTTCACTTCCCTTACTACAAATGTTCCATCGTCAAGTTTTGAATCTATAACAACTTTTACTGTAACGCCTGATTGTGCAAATTTTTGAATATTTGATTTCTTCTGACCGACAGCCTTTGATACTGTTCTGGGCGACACCGCAACCTCATAAACACCAGCCTTATAAATTTTGGCTGCGATTTTCTCATAAAGCCTATAACTTTCACACAGCTCGCCGAATGCAGGGTGCCAAGGTCCTGCAACATAGGATTTCTCATCAATTGTATGCAGCCCCAGCCTTATGACAGGTATATTCGCGCTGTCAAACATATCCAAACGTGGACAGCATAGCTTTACTCCATCGTCGAGCCTCCGCGGTATGTATTTTCCTTCACTGACAAGTCTGGCAAGCTGTGTGTTTTTTAAAACTATTGTGGGATAAATCCTTACTAAATCAGGCTTCAATGCAATTATTTTTTTACACGTAGATATTGAACGCTCATCATTATCACAAAAAAGCCCAGTCATCATCTGAAGTCCGAGTTTGAAGCCGTACTCCTTTATAAGTTTCGATGCATTGACTACGTCGCTTTCGGTATGACCTCGGTGATTGGCCGACAGCACCTCGTCGCACATACTCTGTGCGCCAAGCTCGATGGTCGTTACCCCGTAACGCTTAAGAATATCTAAAATCTCTCTGTCAATAGCATCGGGTCTGGTTGAAAGTCTGATACCTCCGACCGAGCCGTTACAGACATATTTATACGCCGATTCAAGCAGTTCAAGCATATATGCTCTGTCAATTGCGGTAAAACTTCCCCCGAAGAAGGCTATCTCTGCCTGACGCGCTTTATCACCCAGATTTGACAGTGCGGTGCTTACCGCCGAATCAACGTCATTTGCTGTGGGTTGATACGACTGGCTGGTTATACTGAACTGATTACAAAAACTACACTGATTTTTGCACCCGTTATGCGGCACAAATATTGAAATATTTGCGCTCACACTTTCTCGCCCATCAAAGCCAACGCTTCCTTTGCTGCGTTCTGCTCTGCCTCTTTTTTTGTTCTTCCGATGCCGTTGCCTATTATATTTGAATTTAACTTTACGTTTACCTCAAATCTCTTGTCGTGGTCGGGTCCGCTCTCTCCCACAAGGACATATTCGAGCATTTCCTCAGGGTTTTTCTGTATGATTTCCTGAAGCATTGTTTTGTAATCGTCTAACTTACCGCTGTCACAGTTAGCAAGCTCATCGTGTACAAACTGCAAAACAAATCTTGACGCCGCATCCATGCCTCCGTCGAGGTAAATGGCGGCAATCAGTGCCTCAAACGCGTCGGCAAGTATTGAAGGGCGGCGGTTTCCGCCTGAGATCATCTCACCCTTGTCAAGCATTATATAGTTGCCAAGCTCAATTTTCTTAGCAAAAGAGCAAAGCGATTTTTCACATACAAGCGAAGCTCTGATTTTAGTCAACTCGCCCTCAGGAAGGTTAAGATAATCCTTGAATATACAGTCCGACACGATTATCGACAGCACCGCATCTCCAAGAAATTCGAGCCTTTCGTTTGAGCCTTCTGATTCTTTGCACTCGTTTGCAAATGATGAGTGCGACAGCGCTCTGTACAAAAGCCTGTCATTGTTAAACTCATAGCCTATCTTTTTTTCCAAATCAGTCATTACTGATGTTCCCCTTTGAAACAGAATCTGCAATTTTTTCGGTAACTCCGCTTTCGGCGAACTCTTTTGCCTGTCTTATTGCGTTTTTAAACGCTCTTGCCTTAGAGTTGCCGTGCGCTTTTATAACAGGCTTAGTCACACCCAAAAGCGGTGCGCCGCCAATTTCGGTATAGTCAAGCTTTTTCTTAAATTCTTTCAAACCGCCCATAATAACCGCTGCCGCAAGCTTTGTTATAAGCGACTTTTTAAATATATTCTTCAGGTTAGACATAACAACAGAAACGGTGCCCTCACAGGTTTTAAGAAGAACATTTCCGCTAAAGCCGTCGCAAACAAGAACATCGCACACACCGTTAAGAACATCTCTTGCCTCGACGTTGCCTATAAAGTTCAGTTCGGAATTTTTCAGCAATTCAAATGTTTGCTGCTGAAGTTCGCCGCCCTTAGTATCCTCGGTACCAATATTCAGCAGACCGACTCTCGGATTTTCAACACCCATCTGGTTTTTCATAAATTCGTGCCCCATTATGGCAAACTGATTTAAGAAATCAGGTCTGCAATCGGCGTTTGCACCGACATCGAGCACTATTACTCTGCCACCTATATCAGTCGGGAATATAGTTGCTATCGCCGCGCGTTTTATACCCTTGATTCGCTTTACGATAAAGGTTGAACCCATCAACGCGGCACCGGTGCTGCCTGCGGTAACAAAGGCATCTCCCAGCCCGTCGTGCAAGGCTCTCATACCCACCGCCATAGAGCAGTTTTTCTTTTCCTTAAGAATAACATTGGGATGCTCGTCCATTGCGATAACGTCATCTGCATTAAGTATCTCCGTTTTTTCCAGAGATATCGCATTTTCAGATGCCACCTGCTTAATAACATCTTCTTTACCGACAAGCAGGATATCTATATCAAGTTCTTTAACAGCCTGCTCGCACCCTTTAAGTATCTCAAGCGGCGCGTTATCTCCGCCAAATGCATCAACTATAATCCTCATAGATATTCATCTCCTATATTTGCATCATACCACTCAAGCGCTCTGTTTGCCAGAGCGGTATAGCGCTCTTTTTTATCTCTGATTTGTTCAGACAATGCAGGTAAAATTCCAAAATTTGCTCCCATAGGCTGAAAATCCTTGCTTGTGCAGTTGGTAACGTGATTTGTCAACGCGCCAAGCATCGTGATACAGGGAAGTTTTAAACTTTCAAACCCAGAGAGATATCTGTACATATTAATACCTGCCAAGATTCCGCTTGAGGCAGATTCCATATATCCCTCAACACCGGTTATCTGTCCTGCAAAGAAAATATTTTCATATTCCTTCATTGACAGGTTTTCAT
>CAYYGY010000094.1:0-4175 GCA_964471735.1 uncultured Eubacteriales bacterium | reverse complement strand
TTCGGCATCAGTACCGCCGCAAAGTACGATGTTTCGCTGTCGGCAGACGAAACAGCCGTTTCGCTCACAGGCAAGCAGCTTGTTACCTTGCCTTTGCCTGCGGACATTGACCCCGATTATATCGGTGTGTTCTCGCTTAATGTTCTCGACGAACTGGTATATCACAAGTGTAGCGTCGACACCGAAAATCTCACTGTTTCATTTGACCCGTGTCGAGCCGGAGTTTTCGTGATCGGAGATCTATCTCTGATAAAAACCGAGGAACAATATACCGTTATAACCGGCGAGGAGGCTGAATCCGAAGCGCCTGCGCCCAGCACCTCGTCTGCTCAAACCCCCGTTTCTGAAAGCCCGTCCGCCTCTAAAGGAACAGATACTAAGAAAACTTCAAGCGTGCGACCGATAGTTGTTTCCGCTTCAGTGTTGGCGGTGTTGATTGCCGTCGGTTGTCTTATCCTTATTAAGAAACGCACCGAACGTCCTGCTGAAGATACACAACAATTACCCAAAGAGTAAAAAACACCCGATGCACCGTGAACCGATGCATCGGGTATCTGTTTTTATTATCAGGCTTCTGCTTTCTGAGCTTCATCAATAAGCTTTTGAAGTTCGTCTATCTTTTTGTTGTAATCGTGAACCGTGACTTCATCAGCAGAGATGCTTTTGTTAAGCGAATGATAGATATCGCTGTATTTTTCGGCCTTGCCTGCGGCAAAGATAATGTATGAGAAAGCGACAGCGGCAGGCACGCCAACTGTAGCCCACATATACATCGGGCTGAGGTCCGGCGTAAGAATGCTGAGAGCACAGGTTGCTGCGACCATAACTATAAATGCTGTCACAGTTACGATGACAGCCGGCTTAAGCCTCAAATGAGCCTTTTGCCTGATCAATGCTACAAATTCGTCGTCGCTTTTGTGATCGGCGATAAATTTATCTCTTTGATTGATAACTTCCTGCTGTTGTGCCTTAAGAATTGAAATATCGGTCATTTTCCTGCTCCTATCTCAGGCGGTGCAAGGCGCCGCTCAGTATTTATGAGTATAATTTTAACACAATTGCAGGATTTTTCAAGTGGTATTTTATCTGAGCCTTAAATAAAACTGGTTTCGATACGCTTTGAGCAACTTTCGGGTGAATACTGCCAAGAGTCAATGTGATTTGAGTTAAAGTAGTACTCTATTTCGGGCGGTTCATAATCGGCGTCAAACGAGTCGATGATTATCAGCTTTATCTTCATCTTTTCGGGAATAATGGACTTGATGTAAACACTCGCCTGCTGACCGGGAGCAACGCCGCCCCTCAGTTCCGCAAGTCCGGCCAGATTCGGCGTAAGCTCGACAAAGATACCGTAGTCCTCAACAGTCCTGATGATACCGGATACGGTCTGACCCTGCATAAAACGGTCGGCGTTTTGCTGCCAGCTGCCGAGCAGTTCGCGGTGCGACAGCGATATGCGGCCGCTCTCATCTATGGTGCGCACAACAGCGAAAATATCCTCGCCTGAGCAAAACCTGTCTCTGGGGTGCGATATCCTTGACACGCTTATCGCGTCTATCGGCATAAGAGCAACGATGCCGCAGCCAATGTCGCAAAACACACCGAAATTTTCAAGATGTGTTACTCTGGCGTTGATTATGTCGCCCACCTTCAGTTGAGATATGTATTCGTTAAGGCACCTTTTTTGCGCCTCAAGACGAGAGAGTATCGCCACCGGCCTGCCGTTTTCCTGTGTGACCTTCGTCACCGTAAAGCAAACCGGCTTGTTCACTCTGGATATCAGCGCGATGTCACGTACCTGACCCTCGCTGATGCCGATTGCACCCTGTTCTCTCGGAATGATGCCCTTGATCCCGTCCAAGTCTACAATAATGTTGTGCTCGCTGTCGCACATGACCGCCTTCGCTTCCAGAATACGCTGTTTTTCTATCGCCTCGTTGAGCATAGTCACAGTAAAAGGCACCTTTTCGCAGTTGCGTCCCTCCGGCATAAATTTTATCATAATTTACCAATCCTTCCTCATCTGCACCGTACAGCAGACGATTTCTATTTTGCGGAATTCCGCTGTTAAAAGTATATGAAATTCCTTTTGCTACTATGATACCAAGTTGCAACAGCCGAAACTGTCGAAACAGCACAACAAGAATAAAATATTTTCCGCCGCGCCCGAAAAGAATAATCAGGACGAGTAGCGAATATCATCATTTGTAGGGTGGTGAAAAAATGTTCGTTTCAATCAAACTGACTCCCGCGCGCCTGCTCGCCATAGTAACAGCGGTGCTCTGCGTGATACTGACAATTGATGCCGTCAAGCAATCTCAAAAACCGACACCGCTCGTCCTCGCAAGCGACTTTGACCGCGCCCGGTACCTGAAACAGCAGGGGCTCAACGTGGACCCCGAGCCAATATGGTCCAAGCAGGTCGTTATCTCCGAAACGCCCGACGAATCGCTCTCTGCCTACATAGCGGTGCTGCAGCAGCAGGGCTTCTCGGTCGATGAGCACATCGGAGAAAAATTGGATATCTACTGCTACCGTTGCCTTGACGATACAGACGTCTACGCCAGAGTGCTGATGAACGGCGATGAATTTGTCGGCGCAGACAAATTTGTTTTGGGCAACGATACGGTGTCTATGCCGCTGTACGAGAATTGACATTGATAACTAACATTATATCACATTTTTTGTGTAAGGTGCTACATTTCGTGAAAAGGGTTAGTAAAAATCAATAAAACGGTTTTAAAAAGTTTGGAAACAAAAATACTAGTAATGAATGGCGCTTCTTGGTATAATAGAAAAGCGTGAAAGATAGGCGCAGCAGTGTGCGCCGCGCCTTTTATTACAGGGAGGTTTTTATTTAATGGCAAGCTTAAATCTTAAACACATTTACAAAAAGTATGCGGGCAACGTTGTTGCCGTTTCCGATTTCTGTCTGGAGATTCAGGATAAGGAATTTATCATACTCGTCGGCCCTTCAGGCTGCGGTAAGTCAACGACTCTTCGTATGATCGCAGGCCTTGAGGAGATCTCTGACGGCGAACTCTATATCGGTGATAAACTGGTAAACGACGTCGCCCCGAAGGATAGAGATATCGCGATGGTTTTCCAGAACTACGCTCTTTATCCTCATATGACAGTCTTTGAAAATATGGCGTTTGGCCTTAAGCTCCGCAAGACCCCGAAGGATGAGATCAAGCGCCGCGTTGAGGAGGCCGCCCGTATCCTTGATATCGAGCATCTTCTCGACCGTAAGCCGAAGGCTTTGTCAGGCGGTCAGCGTCAGCGTGTTGCGCTCGGCCGTGCTATCGTTCGTGAGCCGAAGGTCTTCCTTCTTGACGAGCCGCTTTCCAACTTGGACGCTAAGCTCCGTGCACAGATGCGTACAGAGCTTTCAAAGCTTCATAAGAGAATCGGCACCACCTTCATCTACGTTACCCACGACCAGACAGAGGCTATGACTATGGGTGACCGTATCGTAGTTATGAAGGACGGCTTTATCCAGCAGGTCGACACCCCGACCAAGCTGTATGACAGACCGGCAAATAAGTTTGTCGCAGGCTTCATCGGCTCACCGCAGATGAACTTCATCGAGGGCGTTATCCTTAAGGAAGACGGCAAGTATTACTTCGAGTTCGGCTCCGAGGATACTAAAACACGTAAGGGCGTTAAGTACAAGATCCTTCTTCCTGAGCAGAAGAGCGAGAAGGGCAAGCTTGATCCCTATATCTATGATGAGATCGACAATCCGAAGCACGTTATCCTTGGCATCCGTCCTGAGCATATTTCTGATAATGATAAATTTGTTGAAGCACATCCGGAGTCAACCGTTAAAACACACGTTGACGTTACTGAAATGATGGGCGCTGAGACTTATCTGTATATGACTTGCGAGGGCTATGCTATCAATGCCCGTGTTGAGCCTAAGACTCTCACTCGCGGCGGCGACGATATCTCTATCGCTATGCAGACAGAGTTCATCCACCTCTTCGACGCTGAAACCGAGAAAACCATCGTCAACTGATAATGTTACAAACCACCCCCGTCGGGCGTACCGACGGGGGTTTTGCTTTGCAGCACCCCGCTGCCCTCCTTGCCTAAAGGAGGGGGGACCGCCGAATGGCGGTGGGAGGATATATAAATTAACAACGGCTCCCTTGCCTAAAGGGAGCTGTCCC
>CAYYGY010000093.1:0-4320 GCA_964471735.1 uncultured Eubacteriales bacterium | reverse complement strand
TCTCCTGCTATCGACAAGGACAAAACCCACTTGTTTGTTATCTTGGGCGAAAACATTTATCTTGACCCCAACGGAAAAACCGTCGAGATTGAACCTGTTGACAGCTGGTTCCCTGCAGAGCTTAAGGCTCAGCTTGCTGTTCTTGAAGCTTAATTTGGAAGGGAGTAATCAATATGGCAGACATAAAAAAGCTTGCAACCCGTGAGGGCTATGCCGAAGGCTTGATAGAGCTTGGCGCTACCCGTGACGATATGATAGTTTTAGACGCAGACCTTGCCGCCGCAACAAAAACCGGCGCTTTCAAAAAGGTCTATCCGGATAAGTTTTATAACTGCGGCATAGCAGAGCAGAATATGATGAGCATCGCCGCCGGCATCGCCGCGACAGGCAAGACTGTTTTCGCCAGTTCTTTTGCTATGTTCGCCGCCGGCCGTGCATATGAGCAGGTTCGCAATTCCATCGGTTACCCGCACCTCAGTGTAAACATAGGCGCAACCCACGCCGGCATCTCTGTCGGTGAGGACGGCGCGACCCATCAGTGCTGTGAGGATATAGCGCTGATGCGCACTATCCCCGAAATGACAATAATCAACCCCGCTGACGCAGTTGAGGCCAAGGCGGCCACTCTTGCGGCGGCAGAGATAGACGGGCCTGTCTATCTGCGCTTCGGCCGTCTGGCTGTGCCGGTCATCAATGACGAGGCGACTTATAAGTTTGAGCTGGGCAAGGGTATCACCCTTGAAGACGGTACAGATGTCACCGTTATTGCCACCGGACTTATGGTCGAAAGAGCACAGCAGGCCTTTGAAATGCTCAAGGCTGAGGGCATAAGCGCCAGAATCATCAATATCCATACTATCAAGCCGCTTGACGAGGACATCATTTTAAAGGCGGCAAAGGAAACAGGCGCCATTGTCGTTGCTGAGGAACATTCGGTTATCGGCGGTCTGGGCAGCGCGGTTGCAGAGCTTCTGGCTGAAAAATGCCCGACACCGGTCAAAAAGGTCGGTGTTGAGGATGAGTTCGGTATGTCAGGCCCTGCGCTTGAACTGCTTGATATCTTCGGCCTTAATGCTGACAACATCGTTGCAAAGGCAAAAGAAGCCATCGCGATGAAAAAATAGTTAAGTGTTTTTAAGAGTCTGTCGTCAAACCGTTCGGCAGACTCTTTTTTGAAAGGGGTGAGTGAAGTTGAGGTTCGATGTACCGCTGTCGGTGCAAAAAGCATTGGATTGTCTAAATGCGTGCGGATTTGACGCCTGCCTTGTGGGCGGTTGCGTGCGCAATTGGCTTATGGGTATCGCACCGCACGACTTTGACATCACCACAAATGCCCTCCCTGAGCAGACAATGGCTTGCTTTGACGGCTATAAAACAGTCGAAACGGGGCTTAAACACGGCACCGTAACGGTCATAATCGACGGCGAACCCATAGAAATAACAACGTACAGGGCAGATGGCGAATATCTGGACAACCGCCGGCCTGAAAAGGTAGAGTTTGTTTCAGACCTTTGCAAAGATCTGGCGCGGCGCGATTTCACGATGAACGCGATTGCATACTCTTACGATGAGATAATCGACCCGTTTGGCGGCGTTGCAGACATTGAAAACAGGTGTATCCGCTGTGTCGGTGACCCGTATAAGCGATTTGACGAGGACGGGCTGAGAATAATGCGCGCACTGAGATTCAGCGCTGACTTGGGCTTTGAAATAGAGCCGCAGACTTCAGATGCAATACATGCAAAGCACCGCCTGCTTGCCAACATATCGGCAGAGCGGAAGTTTTCAGAGCTTAGCAAACTGCTTTGCGGCGCATTCGCACCCAAGGTGCTGTGCGGATACAGTGACGTTTTTTGTCTGTTGATACCCGAACTCAGCCCATCAGACGTGCAGAGTGCCGCTGATGCTTTTGTCGGCCTGAAAGCGCAACTTGCCGTACGGCTTGCGCGCCTGCTTTTGCCTCTGGAAGAAAACGCCGAAACAGCGCTTAGGCGGTTTAAACCCGACAAGGCGACATTATCGCTTGTTACAAAGGCAATAGAGGCCGGCGCACGCGACCTTACAACCGAGAGCGGGGCCCTGATTGCTGTAAGTGAACTGGGATTCGACGCTGTGCTGATTTCGGCTGAATTAAAAGGCGAGAGAAACGCAGTAAAGTGTATAGAAAAGGCAAGAGCAGACGGCCGCTGTCTAAGCATCAGGCAGTTGGAGATAAGCGGAGATGACCTTGCCTTGCTTGGTCTGAAGGGAAAAGAGATAGGCAATATGCTGACCTTTTTGCTTAAAAAAGTCATACTCGGTGAAACTGATAACAGCTATAGCGAGTTGCTTGATCAGGCAAAGATCAAACAGAAAACCGTGCATTAAGGCGTTTCGCCTTTGTGCACGGTTGTTTATCAGGTATAAAGTGTTCTTGCTCAGTAATCGGTGTGGGTACTTTTGTACTCGCGAATGAATTTAAATGTTTCCTCTTCGCCTTTCTCAACCAGCATATTCAGCAGCATCTCCAGAAAATCAGATGTTTCTTTATGAATGACGCGGGTCGGTTTGCCACCTAAAAAGTAATCCAGCGATGAGCGGTCGGTATAATTATTACCCTTGTAGATCTTTCCTGCCGCAACGCGGTCACAAAACATCTCGATAACATATTTCAGCGGCATTTTCACAGGCTGTACACTGCGGGTTTTCGGACTGTAATCCAGCCAGTATTCAAAGTGATGCTTGTTGCATCCTTTGTGGTGCATCCAAGCGGCAGAATAGCCGTGTTTTTCGCGCTCCGCCTCGTTGGGACTTCTGTTGCCCTGATAGTTTTTCGCACCCGAAATAAATTCGGCAGGTGAGTATTTTGAAAGGTCGTGCAAAAGTCCCTGCCAAAAAATTCCTGCCTTGAAACAATGCTTGATGACAGCGTGGCGGTGCCTTGTCACAGTCATAAAATGCTTAAAATACGCAGGCATATTTTCTCCTCCTGATATGCATTACTATGAGTATAACACGTGCCGCGATATCGGTCAAGGTTGACAAATTAATGCATTGATTTTATAATCATAATGGAAAATAATAGGCGTGGGGGAAAAGGGAAATGTATGATTATTTTAAAATAGCGTGTGCCGTTACAAAGGTATCGGTAGGCGATGTTGCGAGCAATACCGATAGTATATGCCGTAAACTGAGTGAAGCGTCACAGAAAAATGCCGATTTAGCGGTTTTCCCCGAACTCAGCGTGACAGGCTGCACCTGTGCAGACCTTTTTAATCAGCAGATGTTGCTTAACGCTGTGGCTGACGGCATCATTGCTGTGTGCCGCCATACTGAAAAGATAAATACAGCCGCCGTTTTCGGTGCACCTGTTGTTATAAACGGCAAACTTTACGACTGCGCCGTCCTCGCGCATAAGGGCAGGCTGATAGGCTTGGTGCCCAAACAGTTTTTCTCAAATTCAGGTGGAACAAACGGTAAACGCTGGTTTTCGTCGGCTGATGAGCTTGACGTATCTGAGGTGCTTACCGATGATATAGGCCTGTCCTCACTTGGCAGTTACCCTGTTTCGGTAGGACAAGACCTGCTTTTTGCTCTTAACTCAGTAAAGGTCGGGGTCGAAATAGGTGATGACCTTTCGGCACCCCTGCCGCCGTCGACACGCCTCGCGCTTAGCGGCGCAGAGGTAATCGTAAACCTTGCCGCGCGTGCTGAAACAGCCACCGGCAGAGAGTTTTACCGCAACACTGTCACACAGCACTCTTCGCGCCTTTTGTGCTCGTATGCTTATTGCTCGGCAGGTGCCGGCGAATCAAGCAGTGACAGCGTTTTCTCCGGCCACAGTATGATTGCCGAAAACGGCAGACTGCTTGCTGAAAATGCAAATGTTATCGACTCAGACTATGTCTTGGTCAGCGACGTTGACCTTGGCAAGGTCAGGTCAGACCGACTCAGGTATTTTAAAGGTATCGTCACCTGCAGTGATATCAAACGTTCCCGCACCGTTAAGGTCAATTGCGTGCCGTCGTCAAGCACCGGTGAGGACTACACGGTAAGAAAACTGCCTTTTGTTCCCGACACAAAGGCCGATAGGAAGGTATACTGCAATAACATTTTTGAAATGCAGGTCGCAGGTCTCAAAAAACGTCTTGAGATCACAAACGGCAAGGCTGTCATCGGCGTTTCCGGCGGCCTTGATTCGACCTTGGCACTGCTTGTCTGTGTCGAAGCGATGCGCCGATTGAACCGACCCGCCACCGATGTCATCGGCATAACAATGCCCAGCTTCGGCACGACCGACCGCACCTATAACAATGCGATGAAACTTATGCGGATATTGGG
>CAYYGY010000092.1:0-4360 GCA_964471735.1 uncultured Eubacteriales bacterium | reverse complement strand
GGGGTGTCAAACGACATCTGGGCCTGAGGTTGGGCGGGTTCCAGACCGAGTCTGTCTATCATCTTGAACATTTCAAGCTTTGCCAGTGTTGAAGCAAGCTGTTGTTCATCAGGCTTTGCAGGTATATAATCGGCAAGCGCAACCGATATCGGTGCCTCAAGGCATATTGTGCCGAGTTCACGCGAGAGGTAGGCGTTATCTTTGTCAGCGATAAGTTTTTGTCTTACTCCGTTCTTTATAGAGGCACTGTCTATCGACGCGTACACCCCGTCAACACTGCCGAACTCGGCTATCAGTGAAACGGCGGTTTTTTCGCCCACTCCGGCTACGCCGGGGATATTGTCGGAGGAATCGCCCATCAGGGCCTTGACCTCGATAAGCGCCTTTGGCTTAAGCCCGCCGTATTTTTCTTCGACGGCGGCGGTATCGTACCTTATTATTTCAGGATGGCCCATTTTGGTTGCGGTCAAGAGGACCTCTACCCCCTCGCCTACAAGCTGAAGTGAATCTCTGTCACCGGTGGCAATAAAGCAGGTATCACCGTTTTTTCGGGCTGTATCGGACAGGGTGCCTATTATGTCGTCAGCCTCATAACCTTCGCACTCGACGGTGGCGATTCCCATAAGACCAAGAACTTCCTTCAGCACAGGCATCTGCTCGGCAAGTTCGGGCGGCATACCCTTTCTCCCTGCCTTGTAGCCGTCGTACATCTTGTGCCTGAAGGTCGGTGCCCTGAGGTCAAACGCAACGGCTATCGCGTCCGGCTCGGTCATTTCCTTAAGCCGCAGAAAAATATTTAAAAATCCGTATATTCCGTTTGTGAAATGTCCGTCCTTTGTAGTAAGCAGTTTTATGCCGTAAAAGGCTCTGTTTATTATGCTGTTTCCGTCCACCAACAATAATTTCACTTTTCACTTACCGCCTTACTGAATATTTACTCATTTTACAGTATATCATATATTTTTCATTTTTCGTATATTTTTTTTGAATTTGTTTTTATTTTATGTTATACTTGTAAGAGCATATTTGTTTTTTATTTGGTGAAATTATGATTATTGGTAAGTTTAAAACTGATTCGTTTGCCGCCCTTGCCCCTATGGCAGGCGTTGCAGACCGCACTTTCAGGGAGCTTTGCAGGGGCTACGGCGCGGCCTACACGGTAAGCGAGCTTGTAAGCGCGAAGGCACTGGCGCTGGGCGACAAAAAGTCGCACGAGCTTATAAAGGTGTCCGACTCAGAGCGCCCGACCGCTATACAGTTGTTCGGGTGTGAGCCTGAGGTTATGGCCAATGCCGCAAAAGAGGCGCAAAAAGAAAATCCGGACTTTATTGATATAAACATGGGGTGTCCTGCTCCAAAAGTGGCCGCATCGGGCGGCGGTGCCTTGCTTATGAAAGACCCTGTTCACGCCGCGAAAATAGTTAAGGCAGTGGTTGAGGCGGTAGACCTGCCCGTCACCGTAAAGATGCGTTCGGGCTGGGATTCTGAGTCGATAAACGCTGTTGAGCTTGCCAAAAGGTGCGAGGACTCAGGCGCGGCCGCCATAACAGTTCACGCAAGGACCAAGGTACAGATGTACGCGCCCCCTGCTGACTGGTCAATAATTGCGGCTGTGAAAGAGGCAGTTTCTGTCCCTGTTATAGGCAACGGCGATGTTATTGACGCAAAATCGGCGGCAAAAATGTACGAGGACACGAACTGCGATATGGTAATGGTGGGACGTGCCGCTATGGGTGCGCCTTGGATATTCAGCCAGATAAACGCTTATATATCAGAGGGCAGGACTGTCACCGACCCGCCCGTTTCCGAGAGAATGCTTATTCTGATGCGGCAGGCTATTGCAACCATTGAATCAAAGGGTGAATTTACCGCCATGCGTGAAATGAGAAAGCATGCCGCGTGGTATATGACCGGACTCAGAGGCGCCGCACAGTTCAGGCGCCAAAGCGGTGAAATTTCAACCTTTGCAGACCTTGAAAGGCTTTGCTATGAGGTTTGCAGAGAGAATGAGGGAGCATGAACTTTACAGGTATCAAGCCGAACGCAATAATGCTGTTGGCGGAAAACAGATTCAACGACTCAAAGGCTTTTTATGAAGAACACAAAAAGGAAATAAACGAGGGTGCCGTACTTCCTATGAAGCAGATAGTGGCAGACCTTTCCGATGTGTTTGAAAAACTAAACCCTGATATTATTCTTGACACAAGGCGATGCCTGTCGAGAGTTCGCAGGGATACCAGATTCACTAACGACAAGACTCTGTACAGAGAAAATCTGTGGCTTATGTTCCGCCATCAGAAAAACCGGCTGCCCACGCCCGCAATGTGGTTTGAGTTTTGCGTTTCCGGCTACAACTACGGCTGCGGTATAGTCAGCTCTACCCCTGCGTTTATGGAATACTGGCGCAAGCAGATAAAGGCTGACCCTGAGCCGCTTTTGGCCGCCACAAAAAAAGCCAGAAAAGCGGGGTTTGAAATAGAGCCTGACCCGTATAAGCGGTCAAAGGCAGCAGCAGACGGGATCTGTGACGCGGCGCTTGCACAGTGGTATGACCAAAAGGGCGCTGTAATGATAAAGCAGGTAGACGGGACAAAAAGGCTGAACGAGCCTGATAAGCTGATAAACGAGCTTAGGAAGGCTTACTCGGCACTGGGTGATCTGTACAGATATATGCTTGAGATAACGACACGTTATAACAGCGAGGAGCTATATTCATATGAAGAAGATTGAGATGTTTACCGACGGGGCCTGCTCGGGCAATCCGGGGCCGGGCGGCTGGGGTACGATACTGAGGTACAACGGCATTGAGAAAGAGCTGTGTGGCGGCGAAAAGGAAACCACGAACAACCGTATGGAGCTTACGGCCGTAATTGCGGGGCTTGAGGCGCTGAAGGAGCCTTGCGAAGTAACGGTCACGACCGATTCGCGCTATGTCGTTGACGGAATAACAAAGGGGTGGGCACAGTCGTGGCGCGCCAACGGGTGGAAAAAGTCCGACAAAAAGCCTGCGCTTAATCCCGACCTTTGGGGCAGACTTCTTGACCTGACGAAAGCGCACAGGGTAACCTTTAACTGGATAAAAGGCCACGCAGGTCACCCTGAAAATGAGCGGTGTGACGCTCTGGCTGTGTCACAGTATAAGAGATGAAAAAAAGGCAGAGTCTTGATTGACTCTGCCTTTTTGTACGTCAAGGCTGATTATATTCCAGCCGAGCCCTGCTCTACATTTTGTCTTTCAAACTCTGCACGGATATAGTTATACACCCGCTTTTTATCCTTACTCCACTCAGGCGCGACCAACAGCCGTTTGTCGCCGTCACCCGTCAATCTGTTTATCACTATCATTTTGTCAAGGCGGTTGACACATTTGCACAGCAGGTTTACATAACTTTCCATAGAAAGGGGCGCATACTCTCCTTTTTCATACATTTCGCAAAGCCGTGTGCCTTTCAGCACGTGAAGCAGCTGCAGTTTTATACCGTCTGCCGTAGCCGACACAAGGTCAACGGTCGATATAATATCCGCCTCTGTTTCTTCAGGCAAGCCTATTATGACATGGGCCACAATTTCGGCGCCGATATCCCTAAGTTTTTTACAGGCGTCAATATAGCAGGAGGTTTTATATCCCCTGTTTATAAGCGCCGCAGTTTTGTCCGATGCAGTCTGAAGGCCCAATTCAACAGTCAGGGGCTTGACAGCCGCGACGGCCTTCAATACTGCGATTATCTCATCGGGCAGGCAGTCAGGCCGCGTTGCGACGTTGATTGCAACGATGTCGTCACGCTTTGCGGCCGACATAAGCCGCTGTGATAAAACATCTGCAGGAAGATAGGTGGCTGTATACGACTGAAAATAGGCGATAAATTTTTCACCGCCGAACTTGTTTTTTACACGGTTTTTCGCCCTGTCGAGCTGTTCGTTTATATCTCCCGTTTCCTCGGCGAAGCTACCCGAACCCTCGGCACAGAAAACACAGCCGCCCGTTGAGCATCTGCCGTCACGGTTAGGGCAGGTTTCACCGCCCTTGACAGCCAGCTTATAAACCTTGCCGCCGTATTTGCGTTTGAGTTCATCGCTAAGCATATTGCAGTACATTCTTCCACCTCCCTACGGTAACACCATTTTAACCTATTACATAGTATGAAATCAAGGGGCGCTTTTTCAGGCCTGAACTTTTTACGGTACCATTGTGCGCAATGGTCACAGAACAGCCGTTAAGCCCCTTTTATATAAAACAAGCCGCACCTTCCAGTGCGGCTTGTTTGGGGTTAATGACAACAAATATTTCTCATCATTTCTTCATCTTTGATGCTATATATTCCGGCACCTGCTCGACAGCGATGTTGAGCACGAACGCAAA
>CAYYGY010000091.1:0-4392 GCA_964471735.1 uncultured Eubacteriales bacterium | reverse complement strand
ACTGCACAGTTTTTTCACGCCTGCACGCTCTGCGGCGTGTGTTTCACTATCAGCAAAAAAAGTGCTGTACGAGTATAATACAAATCCACTGCAGAACTCGTCATTACGGGTGCAGACTATTTGCCGTGAAAGTATATCGTCTTGCTGGCTCCACTCTATATGCTCAGATTCTGTTGCGCCTATTCTGTACGCGCCCAGCCCGACGTAAAGCATGGTGTTTTTATCTTCAACCAACGAGTCCCACTGAGCAAGCAACACATCAAACCGGCTTTCTTCAGACGGATATTCAAAACCAAAGTAAATTTGCGGCATTATATAGTCGATATATCCTCCGTTTACCCACGCCTCAATGTCGGCGTATACAGTATGATAGTTGTTATTTATGCTAGCCATCGGGCTTATACCGAAGACGCATGCTGAATCAATTGCCTTTATCGCAGAATAGACCTGACTTACAAGCGCGTTCACATTTGCCCTGCGCCAATCCTCCAGCGACAACGCAGTGCCCCACACAGATGAAAGATATGTAACATATTCATCTGCATCAAAGCTTTCTTCTCTTGTAGGATAAAAGTAATCGTCAAAATGTATTCCGTCAACGTCGTAGTTTGTGACTATCTCTCTTATTCCGTTTACGACCAGCTGTTGCACCTGAGGTACGGCAGGATTCATATAAAGTCCGCCGTTTGCCTGCTTTACCCACGTATCATTCGACTTATCGCCGTCTGTCAGCCACACTTTTGCGGGATTTGAGTTGTCAAGGTCTGCAAGGTCGGTAGAATCAGCAAGCACTCTGTACGGATTTATCCATGCGTGGAATTCAATTTTTCGTTTATGCGTTTCTTCTATCATATATTCGAGCACATCAAAATCGGGAGCCTTGCCCTGCGTGCCCTTTATGCCTGAGCAATACTTTGACCAAGGGTAGTATTCAGACGGATAATACGCATCTGAATGTGACCTGACGTGCACAAAAACAGCGTTTAAATTGTACTCTTCACATTTGTCGAGTGCCTTTTCAAACTCTGCCTTAAACCCGTTTTCGCTGTCAAACATTCCGCCGAGCTCGAAATACGTTATCCACATACCCCTCAGTTCCGACGGAGAGGCAGGCGCGGTTACAAAGATGCTTGATTCGGCGCCCTCGATCGAAGTTTCGCCTGTTGCGCTGCTCGAAGAAGACACTGCGCTTTCTGCAGAGCCGGCTCTGCTGCTCGATTGAGATAATGCCAGAATCTTATCTGACCAAGCAGTGTTAAGCATCACAGTCAGAACCGTTATAATCGCAAGGATAACCGCAGAAACTGCCACAAGCACCTTTTTGTTCAATGCGGTTTCCCTCCTATACTCGAATATAATAAATTATATCAAATAACTCGACTGTTTTCAACATAAACCGCGCGGTTTTGTGCGCTTCTTGACATATTCAACATAATATTATAAAATAAAATTACAGTATGTATAAAGGCGGTAATATATTATGCTTCGTAAAAAACTGCTTGTCGTTGTAGATTACCAGCGCGATTTCGTTGACGGTGCGCTGGGTTTTGATGGCGCAAAGGCGCTTGAGATGCCGATATATAACAAGATACGTGAATATATTTCAACGGGCAACGACGTTGTGTTCACAATGGACACGCATGAGCAGAAGTATCTGCTTACGCAAGAGGGCAAGAAGCTGCCGATAAAGCACTGCATCAAAGGCACATCGGGCTGGGAGCTTTACGGTAAGGTTGACCGTATCGCTGACGGCTTGACTAAAATAGAAAAACCTTCTTTCGGAAGTCTTGAGCTTGCGGAATATATTTCAAGGGGCGAGTATTCTCTTATCGAGCTTGTCGGTGTGGTAAGCAACATCTGCGTTATTTCAAACGCCGTAATTGCAAAGGCCGCCTCGCCCGAAAGCGAGATTTTCGTCAACGCAAAGCTCGTCGCTTCAAACGATGAGAGTTTGCACAGCAAGGCGCTTGATATTCTGGAAAATCTGCATGTTACGGTAACGGGCCGTGAATAGGCTTAAAATACGCTCGTCCGTAAGCGAGGGCGAGGTGCGCACTCTTACCTGCCCCAAGTGCGGCACAAGCACACAGATGCAATGTCTTAACAGCAAAACCCGACTATATTACATATCTATTCAAATAAAGCAAATACATAACAAAAAAATTGCCGTTTGTCCGTCCTGCAAATCGGCATTTGAATTTGAGGCGAAGTGATGGCGGTTACTTATATTTATCTGATTGCCGTGAACCTTCTTGCGGCTGTCACTACCGCATCGGACAAGCTGGCCGCAATAAAAAAGAAGACCCGCGTGCCTGAGAAAAGTCTTATCCTGCTTGCCGCTTTGGGCGGTGCCGCAGGCGAGCTGTTTGCGATGATGATATGCAGGCACAAAATACGTAAGCCTAAATTTTTCGTCGGCGTTCCGATGTTGCTTATCTTACAGGCGGCAATATTTTACCTGATAAAAAACGGAGTTATAAATCTATGAACAATGATTTTGCACGAATAATTACTTTGCTTCGCAAAGAAAGGGGCTGGTCTCAAAAAGAGGCCGCCGCTAAGCTTGAAATAAGTCAGGCGCTTTTATCCCACTATGAAAACGGCAAGCGGGAGTGCGGCCTTGACTTTGTCGTAAAGGCGGCAAACATCTACCGTGTAAGCTGTGACTATCTGCTCGGACGCACGCCCGAGAGAACGGGCGCAACCATCGCCATCACCGATATGCCGCTTTCAGGCAACGATTCGCTTGCAAGCTCAAGAGATCTGTTGCTGGGCAAAAGGCTGATACTAAACTCGCTTAATGTTATTTTTGACCTGCTTATGCAGGTCGGCAACCCAGATATCTCTGATGACAGCATAGCGATAATTATGACAGCCGTTTACCGAGTGCTACGGATACTGCACACGACAAGCAAATCAAACCCAAAAAATATGTTCACCGTTGAGTCGTATAACTACTGTGCCGTAACCAGCGGATTCTCGTCGCTTTGTGAAGCAAACGCGCTCAACATCGCTCGAAACCCCAGAATGGAAGCGGACGAAAAGATGCCCGTTGCGATATCTCCCGAAAAACTGAGCGAAGGCTATCCCTTATATGCGCCCAGTCTTTTGAGCCTGACGAGTATGATAGAGCAGAAGTTAAACGGTACAAAAAAACAATAACTTTAAAATACAGTAAAGCCATCACAAGGCCTTCCTTGTGATGGCTTTACCTGTTTTTTAGAAACGCCTACTTGTCCATCGTTTCGACGGTATCTCCGTCGTGGCGGAACAAAAGCGAAATGCACCATACTCCGGCAAGGGCAATAACAGTATAAATTATACGACTTAATACTGCCGTCTGTCCACCGAATATCCATGAAACGATATCAAACCGGAAAAGTCCGATACTGCCCCAGTTAAGAGCACCGATTATCGCCAATGTAAGTGCGGTTTTATCTAACATCTGCTTCAACTCCTTTGCGTTTCAAGGATATTGTTTGCATATATTTTTAATTTATGCAAATTATTTTGTTATAACAGCAAACGACAACGGCTCTAAGAAAAGTTTACCGTTTTTAGGCGCGTTTGAGAAAAATGCCGTCGCCCCGTCCCAGCCGTTAGGCAAGCTGACCGTTGCAGGGCCTTCGCCTCTGTTTGTCGCTATCAGCACCTCGCTGTCACCCTTTTTGCGAGTAAAAACAAAACACTCAGCATCACTCTCAACACAGGCATAATCTCCGCCGTCGAAAGCGCTATACTTTCTGAGTTTACCCAGTTTTTTATAAAATTCGACCAGCGCCTTGTCCTCCCTGCCCCAAGGATATCCCATACGGTTAAAGGGGTCGCGCAGTCCCTCGGTGGCGGCTTCGTCTGCGTAGTACAAACTGGGTATGCCGGGCAGCGTATACTGTATCAGTGCCGCAATACGCAATAGCCTTAGCCCTCTTTGACGCTGCTGCTCAGTAAGCTTTATCTGCGCCTGAGCGTTTCTGTCTATACCAAGCGGTGCACCCGCCAGAACAGAAAGTATCCTCTCCGTATCGTGGGTACCGATATGATTCATAAGCAGGTCAACGCTGCTCTTTGGATAATTACACAGTATCTGCTCAACGGAGTTGTTTATATCACCTGAAGCTCCGCCTGTTACAAAACGGATTATAGCATCCCTGAACGGATAGTTCATAACCGAATCAAGCTGTTTACCGAGCAGGAATCGACGGCGGCCGCCGTGACTGATTTTGTTGGACGCATCCTCCCACACCTCGCCTATAAGCAGGGCATCGGGGTTTTCTGTCTTTATCGCCTGCCTGACTTTGTCAAGAAAGGCATCGGGCAATTCGTCAGCAACATCAAGCCGCCAACCCGATGCACCTAACCTCAGCCAATATCGCAGTACACCGTTGTCACCGC
>CAYYGY010000090.1:0-4398 GCA_964471735.1 uncultured Eubacteriales bacterium | reverse complement strand
CTCTCGCAGTTTTTTGAGATTCATAAGCAGAACGCCCGAATTGATATATTCTTCCTTTTTTACGCCTATCGCATTTTCGGTGTAAGACACAAGGGGCGGAATATCGGCAATGGACAGATCGTTACATGCGCCGATCAGAGCGTCACCGATATCTATATCATAGAGCTCTGCCACATCGGAGGTCAATACAACATCGCTATCGATATATATGCCCTTATCATACTGGGGGAACATGGCAGGGATAAACAAACGGAAATATATGGTAAGGGTGAAATAATCGCAGCGAAGACGGTTGCTCATTCTATCATCCAACGCCTCGAAGTTCGCTTTCATAGGCGTCAGCTCGATCTTAAAATTTTCGGTCTCAAGCGATCTTAACTTTGTAATGTTAGCTTCGCTCAGGTCCTGATGTAAAACAATGGCTTTATACTGCCTTTTAGGGTCGGCATTCTTGATTGCAGAATTCAGTGCTACTGCCAGAAAGGGTGCATACCCATCATCAATGGTAAAGAAAACAGGGATCTCTCTATTCATTTGCAATGCTCCTTTTATATTCTTCTAAGATGTCGTCAAACTCGTATATCTTGAGCTCAGTGTGTAGTTTATCGATGTGCCACGGTTTTATCGTTACCGCCCTTATACAAGGGAAAAACTTAAAGAAGGTCGTGAAATGCTTGAACACGGTATCGCGCCTTATCTTTCCCTGCGCGTTATATTTAGGAGAAACCTTGCGTTTAACTGCCAATTTGTTCAGTGCCGATTGGTCGGGCATAAACATCTTTTTATCACGGCATAGCCTGCGGCATTTCTCAAACAGACCGCTTTTGCGTATGTTTGACATATTCATAAGCAGAACGCCTGAGTTGAGATAATCGTGCTTAAAAATATTAGAGAAGAACCATTTGCCGTATCTGTCAGGCACACCCACGATTTCAACGTCGGCAATGTCCGAATAGTAAAAATCCTTGAACTCCGCGCGGCACAAAACGTCGGCGTCAAGATACAATATCCTATCGGGGATCTGCGGTACAGCATCAGCAAAAAGCCGCAGCATGCAAAGCGGTGTGAACCTTGTGCTCATATTGGCATGCGGCAGGCAGCTGCCGAACATATCACTGATATCAAGCAGGGTGACCTCATTGTGTAGGTTTTTCTCAACGACCGCAGCTTGCAGCTTGTCGGCGAAGCTTCGCGGTATAGCAGAGTGGTTATCGACACTTGCCGTCAGAATATAAAAGCTTAGTCTTTCGCTTGTGTTTTTGCAGATCGAAAGCGCTGACAAATATATGCCTTCACACACACCCTCGTCACCGCAAAAAAGAATGTTCATACGTCTCTCTCCTTTTACACAATATTGTACGCATATATCTGTAAAAGAAAAACCTATGTTCAGGAGAAGTTAATCTACATATTAAAAACAAGGTCGTAGAATCGTTCTATAGGCAACTCTCTGTTTAGTAGAAGTAAAGAATGCGCCCCGTTTTCACAGTGAAAACGGGGCGCATTCTTTATGATGGTTTTTTATTTGAGCTTTGGCTTTTTGATAAAGGACCACAGGATAACGACGACCTGTCCTACAACTCCTAAGAGGTAGATGAGAGCAACATTGATATTGAAATATAAAAAGGTGATATGTATCGTTGCAAGCACCGACCAAATAAGAGCCGAAATTATATAGTAGTTATGCCTCGGATTAAACCAGATCGAGTTTAAGACCAATTTTACGATCAGCACGATCGGCAAAGCATAAACAAAATACAGCCATTGGAATGTAGCTTCATTTGTGATCAATGAAGTAATGATAAAAGCAAAAACGGCGACGACCCATGCAACGCTTTCAGAAATATATGAGATCACTCTGCGGTTGTATTTTGTTTCCTTGATCTTATTATTTTTGACCGTTTCCTCAATGTTTTCTGCTCTGACCAGATAATCAAGTGAAACTCCGAACAGATTCGCAATTTCAACAAGAACAGCTATATCGGGAGATGATTCTGCCCTCTCCCATTTAGAAATAGTTTTGTCCGAATAATTAAGCTTTTCCGCAAGCTCCATCTGTGTCATGTTATTAAGAAGCCTAAGCTCAGTAATGTTTTTGGCAACAGTGTATTTTATTTCTTCCACAGGACTACCCCCCCTATATCAAACAGGAATATATTTGTATTATACAGCATTCCCGTTACTTTTGCAAGCACCTGTTGACGTTTCAACAAGCGCAGAGGGTGTTATTATGTTTATGCCGAAGGTGGATAAAAAAGTACGAAAAAAATCAATTAAATTGGTTGTATATTTCAACTGTTTATTTTATAATTAAAGCAGCGTAGCGTTAAGAAAAATTGGAGGTAAAAGCAATGAAAAAGATCAGTAATGTAATTTGGGGTATCTTGCTTATTGCGGCAGGTGCATTGTTTGCGCTTAACGCATTAAACATAACAAACATTGACATCTTCTTTGACGGATGGTGGACGTTGTTTATTATCGTACCGTGTGCCGTAGGTTTATTTACCGAGCGTGAAAAGACTGGCAACATCATCGGTATCGCCATTGGCGTATTCCTGCTGCTATGTTGTCAGGAAATTTTAAGCTTCTCTATGCTTTGGAAGCTCCTTGTACCTGCCATTATCGTAATCGTGGGACTTAAAATGGTATTTACAGGACTTTTCGGCAATAAGGCAAATGAGATCATTGCTAAGATCAAGCAAGACGGCGGCGAAACAAAGGTTGGCTGTGCCACCTTCTCGGGTTGCGATTTGAACTATGACGGCGAAGTGTTTGAAGGTGCTGAGCTGACCGCCACATTCGGCGGCGTAAAGTGCGATCTTCGTAATGCTATTATCGAAAAGGACTGCGCCATTCAGGTGTCGGCTATCTTTGGCGGTATTGATATTTTTGTTCCCGATAACATCAATGTAAAGGTGAGCTCCAACTGTATCTTTGGCGGTATTTCCAATAAAACTGCCGTGCACAAGGATGCTCCTACTATTTACATAAGCGGCACTTGTATGTTTGGAGGCGTTGAAATCAAATGACCACGTTTCAAAAAGTAATTAAGTATTTAGCGATGGCGTTTGCCATCTTTCTCACAGTCAGCATTATCGGCGGAATACTCAGTGCAGTTGGTTTGTTCGGCGGATTTTTTGGCGGTGATGCAGTGGCCGAAGATATAAAAACTTATACAGTATCGTCCGATATAAGCAACCTCGAAGTAAAAATCAACGCCGCTGATTTTACAATAAAGCAAGGTGAAAGCTTTTCGGTTGAAAGCAATCTGAAGCACCTTACCGTTGAGGATAAAAACGGCGTTCTGACTATCAAGGAAACAGAGAAGCTTAGCGGCAGCACATATACCGGCGCTGTACTGACTTTATATATACCTGCAGACACCATATTTGAAAAAGCAAATATCACAACAGGCGCAGGAAGGTTGACCGTAGACCGTTTAGCTGCCGACACAATGAGTTTTGAGCTCGGCGCAGGCGAAGTAACAATCGATACACTCATTGCCACCTCTAATGTTGACATTGACGGTGGAGCCGGAAAGATAACCGTATCAGGCGGCGCACTCCATAATCTTGATTTGGATATGGGTGTCGGTCAGTTAAACCTGACCTCTGCACTTACAGGCGAAAGCGATTTTGATTTAGGCGTCGGAGACTCTAATATAACTGTGATCGGCAAAAGGGACGATTATAAACTTGATATAGAAAAAGGCATCGGCAACATTACCATTGACGGTACAAGCATTTCTAATACCAAGGGCTTCGGGAGCGGTAACAACAGCATAGATGTCAGCGGCGGCATCGGCGCGATCGATCTGAAGTTTACAGAAGAATAAAACGACATGACGGCAGGGAGATTTATTTCTCTCTGCCGTCTTTTTTGCCTGAAAGTTTGATTTTACTTCGATTTTACTTGCTGTTGCTTACGGATTTTACTGAGAGAATTTAGAATATAGGCGTAGTAGAGAAAAAACTGCAAAAAATAAAGATACAAGGAGATATGAATTATGAAAAAGATCATCAGTTTACTCACAGTAGCAACGTTGCTTCTTTGTGCGCTTACCGGTTGTGGTGGTAATAAGGAGGCAGTAGCAACAGACGGCTCTACCTCTATGAACAAGGTCATCGGTGCTTTGGGCGAAGCCTTTGAAGCCGACACCGGCATTACCGTAACCTACAACGCTACCGGCTCCGGTGCAGGCATTCAGGCAGTTCAGGAAGGCAGATGCGACATCGGGCTTTCCAGCCGTGATCTTAAGGATGAGGAAAAGGCCAACGGACTGGAGGGCACGATCCTCGCCTATGACGGCATCGCCGTTATCGTAAATCCCAACAACCCCGTTTCCGATCTCGATGTTGAAACCATCGCCAAGATCTACACCGGCGAGATCACCAACTG
>CAYYGY010000089.1:3202-4414 GCA_964471735.1 uncultured Eubacteriales bacterium | reverse complement strand
TATAATCCTCTCCAAGCGGAATGTCAAACCGCTTTCGCGGATTTATCGCCATCAGTTCAATAAGCTTCTCAAGACTTATTATGTTCTCTTTTACAAGTTTTGTATACAACACCGAAAAAGCGGTTTCCAAACCGACTATACCGAAGGCACTGCCCTCAAGGCCTTTCGCCTTTTCCTCAGCGCTGTGCGGTGCGTGGTCGGTGGCTATCATATCTATGGTTGAGTCCTTTATTCCCTCTATCAGAGCAAGCCTGTCCTCAGCCGCTCTGAGAGGTGGGTTCATCTTGAAACGTCCGTCTTCCTTAAGGTCGTTTTCGTCGAGCACAAGGTAATGCGGCGCCGTTTCGCAGGTGACATTAACGCCCTCTGCCTTTGCTTTGCGTATAAGCTCGACGCTCTCCTTACAGGAGATGTGGCAGACGTGATACGCACAGCCCGTTTCTTTGGCCAGCCTCAAATCGCGCTCGATAGGTTTCCATTCGCTTTCGTTGCAAATTCCTCTGTGCCCGTGCGCCCTTGAATACGCGCCCAAGTTGATATATCCGCCGTGAAGCAAGCTGTTGTCCTCACAATGCGCAACTATTATCTTACCGAGCTGTTTAGCCTTCAGCATTGCCGCGCGCATAAGGTCCTCCGACTGCACGCCCCTGCCGTCGTCTGAAAAAGCAACCGCATCCGCCTGCATAGCCTCCATATCCGCCAAAGCCTCACCCTGCTGGCCGACCGTAATCGCGGCGTAGGGGTAAACATTTATTACGGCGTCTGTTTCGATTATCTCAAGCTGTCTTTTCAGATGCTCACCGCTGTCAGGAACGGGGTTTAAGTTCGGCATAGTGCATACGGCCGTGTATCCGCCGTGCGCCGCCGCCTGAGTGCCGGTGAAAACCGTTTCCTTATACGAAAAACCCGGCTCACGAAAATGCACGTGCACATCGCAAAAGCCGGGGAAAACAGTATATTTATCAGATGCAGGCAATAAGTCCTTGGCAATACGAAAAGAGATGGAAGGGCATATGACCGTTTTGAAACCGATTGCTTCTACTCTCTGTGACATAACGCGTCTCCTTTCAAAAAAACAAGTCCTGCTGAGACCCAGCAAGACTTAAGTTACACAAAAGGAACCGGTGCAGTACAAACTGCGCCTGAATATTCACTATAACCTAATCTTGCCGATATCTCTGTATCGTCTTAAAGATTAATTTCTGTGATTAT
>CAYYGY010000089.1:0-3192 GCA_964471735.1 uncultured Eubacteriales bacterium | reverse complement strand
TGTCAAATGATCTTTGCAATTTTTTACTCGATATCGCAGATGTAAACACCTGTTTCGCCGTCGATGTCGCTTATCATAACGGAAACTATCTCGTTGAGCGATGTGGGAACATTTTTGCAGACATAATCGGCCCTGATAGGCACTTCGCGGTGACCTCTGTCGATCAAGACCGCAAACTGCAGGGAATCAGGTCTGCCGTAGGCAAACACTGCCTCCATCGCGGCACGCGCCGTCCTGCCGGTGTACAGAACATCATCGACTATAATAACGCGCATATTCTTTATATCGCACGGAAAGTGACAGTCGCCTGCAAGCTCCAGTTTATCTGCGTCGGACAGGTCGTCACGGTGCTTGGTTATATCAAGATATCCGACCGGTACCTCTACGCCCTCAAATTTCAAGATATTCTCAGCCAGCATATTGGCAAGAGGTATGCCGCGCCGTTTTATTCCGAGCAGGCAGACGCCCTCTACGCCCTGATTGTGCTCGATAATTTCGTGAGTGATTCGTGCCATCGCTCTGCGAATGGCAAGCTCGTCCATAATTTTTGCTTTCTGTTTCATTGCCATACTCCATAACAAAAATCTGATACCGTAAATATTTTATCATCTGAAAAGCGCGTTGTCAATCAGTATGAACTTCGGTTTTATTCACTGAGCATGATTTTTTCGGCACAGCGGATACCGTCTACCGCAGCAGACACGATGCCGCCGGCATAGCCTGCGCCTTCGCCGCACGGATAGAGTCCCTTAAACGACTGCAGACTGTCATCGCGCAGTATCCTGACGGGCGATGAACTGCGGGTCTCAGGGCCTGTAAGCAAGGCGTCAGCGCTGTCAAAGCCGTTTATGCTTTTTCCGAACTCCTTGAGTCCTGACCTGATGGTATCGGTAATAAAGTCAGGCAGAATATCGCTAATGCTGCCTGCCTCGACGCCTGCCGTATATGTAGGCTTAACACTGCCGAAGCCTGTCGTTTTATTGCCGTTTAAAAAGTCGCCTACGCGCTGGCAGGTGGCCCTGTACGATGCGGTCTGCCTGAATGCCGCACGCTCTATCATCTGCTGAAATCTGACACCTGCCAGAGCATCACTGCCGCCGAAATCCTTTGGGCCTACGCCGACAAGCAGGGCGCTGTTTGCGTTTTCCCCGTTTCGGGCATTATAGCTCATACCGTTGGTAACGACCGTGTCAGGCTCACTTGACGCCGCAACCACAACTCCGCCGGGACACATACAAAAGGTATAGACTCCCCTTTCGCCTATATGGGCGGCGAGCTTATAGCTTGCCGCTGAGAGCGCAGGGTGTGATGCAAATTCGCCGTAGCGAGCGATGTTGATATCGCTTTGCAGGTGCTCGATCCTCACGCCGACGGAAAAAGGCTTTGCCTCCATAGGCACACCTTTTCTTTCAAGCATTGAAAAAGTATCCCTTGCGCTGTGCCCTATTGCCAGAACGACACTGTCACACTCGATTTTCTGCTCTCCCTCAGGTGTTAAGCAGGTTACGCTTTTAACACCGTTTGCAAAATCAACATCTGTAAGTTTTGTTTCAAACAGCACAGTACCGCCGAGTGCGATTATCTCGTTGCGTATATTCTTTACCACCTGCGATAACAAGTCGGTGCCGACATGGGGCTGGGCGTCGTACAATATGTTTTGGGGCGCGCCGAACCTGACAAAAGTGTTCATCACGCGCTTTATCCTTGAGTCCTTAGTTCCGGTGTTCAGTTTTCCGTCAGAAAAGGTACCTGCGCCGCCTTCACCGAACTGGACATTTGACTCGGCATCAAGCAAATGCTTTGACCAAAAACATTCAACGCTCTTTTTTCTCTCATCGACGCTTTTTCCGCGTTCGATCAGGACAGGCGCATAGCCGTTTTCTGCCAGCACAAGTGCGGCAAACAACCCTGCAGGGCCGCTGCCGACGACGACGGGCGGTTGTTTTGAGCGGTCGCGAACGGGAACGAGCGGCTCGTCGGGCTTCTCTGTATATATCTCTGCCGCCTTGCACCGTCTGACAAGCCTGTGTTCATCGTCGACTTCAGCCAAAACAGTGCAGACAAAACAGACATCGCTCTTTTTTCTGGCATCAACCGAACGCTTGACAAGCTTACAGTTTTTTATAGCTGTTTGTTCACATCTGAGCGCATCGGCACATATTTTTCTAAGGTCGTGCGCATCATCAAGCGAAACCTTTACATTTCTTATAATTATCATACAGTTTTCTCCGCATACAAGGTTGCCGAACGCCCTGCAACAAAGCCGCTCGACCAAGCCCACTGTAGATTAAAACCGCCGCAGTCACCGCAGACATCCAGCACCTCTCCGCAAGCAAACACGCCGCTGACCTTTTTTGAGCAGAGGTTTTCATCAAACTCGCTGAGTCGCACGCCGCCGGCGGTGACCTGTGCCGAGTCGTACCCGCACACGCCGGTCGCATTAAGGGTAAACCGCTTGACAGAGCCAACCAGTTTAGCTATGCTTTTCTTATCAAGTGACGAGCATCTGTCATTTACTGTCAGGCCGCTGTTTTTCAAGACGATGAGGCTTATCGGCTTAGGCAGCAGCCCCAGAAAAAGGTTTTCCGCCCTATCCTCAAACACCTTGTTCTTTCGTGAAAATATGTATTTGAACAGCTCGTCCTCCGAGATCCCCTCAAGCAGGTCAAGGCTTATTTTTGCGCCCGAACGTACCGCGACAAAGCCTGAAATTTGCAAAACGGGCGGGCCTGATATGCCGTACTCGGTAAACAGCACCTCGCCCTGCTCTGTTCTTTCTTCACCGCCAGCCTCAGCCTTGACTGTGCATACGCACTTGGTGCCCTTTGCCGCCTTTATAGGGGCTGTATCGGTGCGGACAGGGGTTAAGGCAGGAAAAAGCTCAGTACAAGTGTGTCCCAGCGAGCGCAAGAGCGCAAAACCGCTGCCGTCAGAGCCGGTGTTTTTTGCCGAAAGTCCGCCGCAAGCGATTACTATTGCTTTAGCGCCGTATTCGCCGTTCTCAGTCTTTACGACAGATTTGTTGCTTATTGACGCAACTTTAGCGCCGATTACGGTTTCAACGCCGAGAGTGTCACATTCAAGGCGAAGTGCATTAACGACCGATGCCGCCTGAAGTGAGTAAGGATATAGTTTACCGTCCTCGCCCTCGCGCAACAGTATACCGAGCGAGTTGAAAAAATTTTCGGTGTC
>CAYYGY010000088.1:0-4417 GCA_964471735.1 uncultured Eubacteriales bacterium | reverse complement strand
TACCACTTGGCCATGGCACCGTATTCAAATGCTTACATAGTATATTCCATTCCCACAATTTTGTCAACCCCAAAATTATCAAAACTTTAAAAATTTCTATTGCCTATGAGAGATAAGTAGTGTATAATCTCTGTATGTGTAAAGGTGGTGTAGTAATGGGTCTTAAATTTACAAAAATGCACGGAATAGGCAACGATTATATTTACTTTAACTGCTTTGATCAACAGGTTGACGAGCCTGAAAAGCTTGCCGAGAGGATAAGCGACAGGCGTTTCGGTGTAGGCGGCGACGGCATAGTTCTCATAATGCCGTCAGAGGTTGCTGACTTCCGTATGCGTATGTTTAATCTTGACGGCAGTGAGGGCAAGATGTGCGGCAACGCGACCCGCTGTATAGGCAAATACGTCTATGAGAGAGGACTTACCGACAAAACAGAGTTTACTCTTGAAACACTCAGCGGAATAAAGGTGCTCACCCTTTCGGTTGCGAACGGAAAGGTTGACAGTATATCCGTTGATATGGGCAAGGCGGTGCTTGCGGCTGATGAGATTCCTGCCGTGTCCGATACAAAGACGGTTATAGGCAAACGCTGTAATGTAGGCGGCGAAACGCACGACATAACCTGTGTGTCTATGGGCAACCCCCATTGCGTAATGTTTACCGAAAATATCGATTCTTTGGACCTTGAGAAGATAGGCCCCAAGTTTGAATTTGACCCGATGTTCCCTGAAAGGGTGAACACAGAGTTTGTTGAGGTCATCGACTCTAAGACGCTTAAGATGCGCGTCTGGGAGCGCGGAAGCGGCGAAACGTGGGCGTGCGGCACAGGCGCGTGCGCTGTGTGTGTCGCGGCAGTCGAAAACGGTATTTCACCGAGGGGCGAGGACGTTACTGTTAAATTACGAGGCGGCGACCTTGTTATAAGATATATGCCTGATGGCACCGTTAATATGACCGGACCGGCAACATTTGTTTTTGACGGAGAACTTATTTAAGGAGGAAAACAATGCTGAAAATCAATTCTAACTATCTTAATGTAGGCGAGTCTTACCTTTTTTCGACCATCGCAAAAAAAGTAAACGAGTTTACTGCCAATAACCCTGACCGCAAGATAATCCGTATGGGAATAGGCGATGTTACACGTCCTCTTTGCGATGAGGTAATAAAAGGCCTGCAGCAGGGCGTCGCAGATATGGCGCAGGCGTCCACTTTTAAAGGCTACGGCCCTGAACAGGGTTACGGCTTTTTACATTCGGCTGTCAAGGATTACTATGCTCTCAGAGGTGTCGAACTTGAAACATCGGAGATCTTTATCAGTGACGGCGCAAAAAGCGATATAGGCAACATACTTGATATATTCTCTGTTGACAACACTGTTATGGTGCCTGACCCTGTTTACCCTGTTTATGTTGATACTAATATAATGGCCGGCAGAAAGATTACCTATATAAACGCGACAAAGGAAAACGACTTTTTGCCCCTGCCCGACAGTTCAATGCATGCAGACATAATCTATATATGCTCACCCAACAATCCGACCGGCGCCGTTTATACAAAAGACCAGCTAAAGGTGTGGGTGGATTTTGCGCTTGACAATAAGGCGGTAATTCTTTTTGACGCCGCGTATGAAGCCTTTGTTACCGATGAAACGCTTCCCCGCAGTATATATGAGATAGAGGGCGCAAGAAAATGCGCCATCGAAATATGCTCGCTATCAAAAACAGCAGGCTTTACGGGTACCCGCTGCGGATACACGATAGTTCCTCACGATTTAGTAGTCGACTCTGTCGAACTCAACCGTTTTTGGCTGCGCCGTCAGACTACCAAGTTCAACGGCGTGCCCTATCTTATCCAGAAAGGTGCTGCGGCTGTCTTCACCGAAGAGGGACAGAAACAGGTCAGGCAGACGCTTGCTTACTACCGCAAAAACGCCGAAATAATGACTGCGGCTTTCGATGAAATGGGCATCTGGTACACCGGCGGCAAAAACTCACCCTATGTGTGGATCAATTGCCCCGCTAATATGGGCTCGTGGGAGTTCTTTGACCTGCTCTTAAATGAGATAGGCGTCGTCGGCACACCGGGCGCAGGCTTCGGTAAAAACGGCGAGGGCTTCTTCCGCCTTACCGCCTTCGGCAATCACGAAAACACCGCCGAAGCGATGAGTTTGATAAAATCACTCAAGCTTTAAAAAATTACCGCTCTGCCTTGACAGCGCAGAGCGGTAATTTTTTCTCTCAGGGGAGAAAATTGTTGATTTTAGCAGAAAGATATTGTATCATAAAATATATTTGGTGACGATCAGGAGGTGGTTGGCTATTAATAAGATTTTCGAAGAAAACGCAGTCGAGGTCGTTTCTGCGCCCGAGGGCTTTGTGATCGTTTCGGAAGAGGAGAATCTAGAGGATAAAGCGGTCGTTTCATTCAAGTTTTATTCGTTAAGAACACATAAGCTGACGCCTGTGCCGAGGGATGTCTATCTGCGTGCCAAGTTCGGCGAAAATTATCAAAAGATTCACAGCCTTCTCACCGATTACATAAACTACCGTGTTGCCACATTGAACGACGGCAGGATAGTGTGTGTCTACCCTGACTCAAAGGCAGTAATGTTCGCTGAGGACGGCGAGATTGTATGGCAGGGCGAGTTTAAGTATAAAGACCATACCCCGACGGGCATCACTGCGCTCGGACAAAATATATGGGTGTCCTTCGGTCTGGCTGACACGATTTTGAGATACAATCTGACTTCTATGCGATGGGACCTTCGCATAGGCAGTAAAAATGATGAAGCCTTTTCACGCCCCGAAGGGTTGTCGAACGACGGCTCAAGGCTCATAGTGTGCAACAGCGAAAGCAGATGTATCGAAAGCGTTGACACAGATAATTATGCTCTTGACCAATTGTATTCGTTTGAGGAGCCTGTTTATCAGGTGGTAAAATCAGATTTTGACACGGCGGTATTGCTTGAATCGGGCGTGTATATTCTTTAAAAATCAGCAGTCGCCCCAACGGCGGCTGCTTTAGTTTGTTGGCGCATTTTTGGTACAATGACAGTGCTATATTAAGATAAAAATGGAGGTGGACAGAGTGCTTAATTTGATATTGGGTACCGCAGGCTCAGGCAAGACATACTATGTCCGGCAGAAGATAGCAGAGCTTGTGGGCAACGGCGAAAAAAACATCGCCTTGCTTGTCCCCGAGCAGAATAACTTTGAAAGCGAGCGCGCAATGCTGAAACTGCTTGGCAGTGTGTCTACGGAGGTCGTGGAGGTCACCAGTTTTTCCCGCCTTGCCGAATGTGTCGGGCAGTTTGACGGCCAAGGTTCTGCCTTTGCGGCAGACGACGGGGTAAAAATGATGATGATGGGCAGGGCTGTCCGAAGAGTAAAAAGCGAATTGACTGTCTACTCACACAGCTGTGATAATCCGGAGTTTTGCCGTGCCGTCCTCGATTTGGTCAGCGAGTTTAAACGTTCGCGTATAAGCACCGCAGACCTGACCGACGCGTCACAGTTTTCGTCTGGTGCCCTCAAAAGCAAAGCGCACGACCTTGCGCTGATTATAGGAACTTATGAGGCTCTCCTTTCAGAACGCTTCAGCGACCCGCTGGACGACTTGACAAGGCTTTGCGAGTCGCTTGAAAATGTCGATTGTTTCAATGGCAGAACCGTCTTTATCGACGCCTTCAAAGGTTTTACCGAACAACAGTGCGCCGTGCTTGAGCATATAATACAGAGTGCGAAAGATGTTTATATCACATTCTGCGCCGATTCGATCGACGACTATGATAAGGGTATGGGCCTTTTTTCAAATGTCAAACGCCTGATAGCAAGAGTTATCGACTGTGCAAAGCGCGGCTCAGTTAAGGTCGCGCCCTGTACTGTGCTTGAGGTTAATCACCGCTTTGGCGGCACGAAGATAGAGGACGTTGACAGGGTGCTTAGAGGCCTTGATGCCGACGGTGCCGAAAAGGAAGGCAGTGTGACCGTCTGCGCGTGTACAAATATGTACGACGAGGCGGATTACGTCGCCAGAACGGTGCGCCGCCTTGTCAGGACAGAAGGCTATCTGTACAGAGATTTTGCCGTTATCGCCAGAGATATCGACGCCTACCACCGTTCGCTTACAAACGCGTTTGAAAGATACGGTATAGCCTGTTTCAGCGACAGGCGCGTAGAGGCTGATTCGCTTGCTCTGATGCGGTTTGTGCTCAACGCCCTGACCTGTGCAGCGGATAACTGCCAAAACGAGTTTATGATGCCCTATGTTAAAAGCGTTTTGTCACCGCTCAGCGTCGAGGAATCGTCAGAACTGGAAAATTACGTTCTCATGTGGAATAAGAGGGGCGGCGACTGGAAACAAAGGTGGGAGGAAAATCCTAACGGCCTTGACTCCGATTTCGATAAAAACAGGCTTG
>CAYYGY010000087.1:0-4421 GCA_964471735.1 uncultured Eubacteriales bacterium | reverse complement strand
AGAAAAGATAGTCGACGTCAATATCAGACGTCTGCGTATGAAGATAGAGGACGATCCGAGCGAGCCTAAGCGTATAGTTACAGTTTGGGGACTGGGATACAAGTGGTCTACCGAAAACTGAAAAATTTTGGAAATATAAAACGGAGGGATATAAGTGGACAGCATCAAAAGATATACTAATATCGGCAGACGGCTGACGGCCAATATGCTTGTTTTCATCGGCTCTATACTGCTGGTGCTGAACTTTACTTTAACGCTCTCTGTCAGAGATTACTATTACACTCAGGTGGGCGATGACATAAGCAGATATGCACAGTCCTTTGACCGGCTTTCGGTAGCGGACAGCTCTCAATATGTTTCTGAGGCTCGTACGTTGGCCGAGGATTTTCCGATGAAAGCAGAGATAGAGCTTCAGTTTCTTGATAAAAACGGTAATGTAATCGTTTCATCAAACGGTTTTCTGCCCGAAAAGGAAGAAAACTACGGCGATTATGAGTCTGCCGTCAAAAACGGGCTTGGCTCGTGGACGGGCAAGCTCTCGTCAGGCGAAAAGGTGATGTCGTACTGCTCGGTGCTGACCGATTACGGTCGCGGCTCAAACGGAGCAGTGCGCTGTATAACCTCGCTGAGCCGTATCGACCTGCAGATAATCTACATTGAGATAATTGTTCTTATAGTGAGCATTGCCATTATGGTGGTGGCGTTTTTGGTCGGAAAATATTTTGTACAGTCGATAGTTAACCCCCTCAAGGACGTCACAAACATAGCAAGGCAGATAGCGGCAGGCGATTTCAAATCGCGCATCGAAGTACGCGAGCTTAACGAGATAGGCGAGCTGTGCGATTCGATAAACTATATGGCAGGCGAGCTTGAATCGACCGACCGCTTGAAAAACGAGTTTATATCCTCTGTTTCCCATGAATTGCGCACTCCGCTGACGGCGATAAAGGGCTGGGGCGAAACAGTGCGAGGCTCGGTATATACTGACCACGCTCTCGTTACAAAGGGTATTGACGTTATCTTGCGTGAGTCGGAAAGACTGTCCGGACTTGTTGAAGAACTGCTTGATTTTTCGAGAATGCAGTCGGGACGTATGGTCTACAAGACAGAGAAGGTCGATGTTCTTGCTGAGCTTGGCGAGGCCGTGTGTATGTATGAAGAAGCGGCTAAAAAAGCAGGCGTTATGCTCGCTTATCATGAGCCTGATGCAACCGCTTGCGTGATAGGTGACTCAAACCGCCTGACACAGGTTTTTGTCAATGTAATAGACAACGCCATAAAGTATAATCACGAGGGCGGTGTCGTACAAATTAATGTTGCGATAGACAACAGCTGTGTCAACATAACCGTGTCAGACACAGGCGTTGGCATACCTGCCGAAGACTTAAGCAGGGTTAAAGAAAAGTTCTATAAAGCAAATCAAACCGTAAGAGGCTCAGGTATCGGGCTTGCGGTTGCAGACGAGATAGTTCGCTACCACAACGGTTTGCTTATAGTCGACAGCACGGAAGGCATAGGCACCGCTGTAACGGTCGCACTTCCGCTCGCTTTGGAGGAAAGTGCCGAAATCGGCACAGTCGGTGAATCAAAGGCTGATGATGTTTTGTCCGGCCAAACAGAGGACGAAACCAACAAATAAGAAAAGGTGATGTAAATGGGTTGCAATAAAAAGACGTCGATAGGCGGTCAGGCGCTCATAGAGGGTATTATGATGAAAGGCCCTCACAAGTCGGTCATAGCCTGCCGTTTACCCGACGGCAGTATTTCCGTTGAGGATTATGAAGGCCAAAGCATAACCAAAAAACACAAATGGCTTTCACTGCCGATAATCAGAGGCGTCGTAAACTTGGTTGAATCAATGGTGTTCGGCTACAAGGCTATGATGATATCGGCAGAACGTTCAGGTATGCTCGACGATGTTGAAAGCGAAAAGGCTGAAAGCCCTGCTCAGGCTGAGCCGGAGGAGATTACAGACCCTGAAAACTCTGAGCCGGAGGCAGAGCAGGCACCGACTCAAGACGCCGATGATGAGCCTGAGGTGGCTGAAGTGCCTGATGAAGAGCAGGCTGACGAAGAGCCTACCGATGAGGAACAACCTGATCAAGAGCAGGCTGACCAAGCGGAAAAAGCCGATGAACAGCCTGAAGAAACAGAGCCTGCAGATATTTCAGCCGAACAAAAGGCTGACAAGGGCACCGGCATTTTAATGCTGGTGGTTTCAGTAATATCAATGATTCTCGGTGTAGGGCTTGCGGTAGTTTTGTTTATGTATTTGCCTCATGTCCTTTTTACAAAACTGAACGCGCTTGAAATAATTGACCTCACACCGTATCAGGCCCTGTTTGAAGGCATTGTAAAGCTGATAATTTTCCTGGTTTATATGGTCGCGGTGTCGTTTATGAAGGATATCAAACGCGTGTTTATGTATCACGGTGCCGAGCATAAGACTATTTTCTGTTACGAAAACGGTCTTGAGCTTACAGTTGAAAACGTGCGCAAGCAAAAACGTTTTCACCCGCGTTGCGGCACATCGTTTTTGATACTTATGATATTGCTCAGCGTGCTTGTTTGCCAACTGTTGCTGTTTATCCCTGGTATAAACAGCATTGCGACCAGCGATATGTTTGGTCACAAAATCATATGGGTGCTGCTGAAGATACTCACACTGCCTGTTGTGTGCGGTCTGGGATACGAGCTTATAAAGATATGCGGCAGACACGAAAATATAATTACAAAGATAATATCCGCGCCGGGACTTTGGCTTCAGCGTATTTCAACCAAGGAACCCGACGATTCAATGATAGAGGTTGCAATTGCATCTATAAAAGCCGTTATTCCCGAAAATGCGGAGGATGACCGGTGGTAACTGACACAAAAGTGTTGCGCGAGGCGGTGGAAAGCCTTTTGCGGGCAGGAATAGACTCTGCTCGGTTTGAGGTAAAACAGTTGGCTGAGTTTGCTGACAGCGACGACGTGTTTGCTAACGCGGTCAATAGGCGCTTGCAAGGTGAGCCGCTGCAGTATATTTTAGGCGAGTGGGAGTTCTGGGGCCTGCCGTTCAGGGTAGGCAGAGGGGTCTTGATTCCTCAACCCGATACAGAGCGGCTTGTCGAATGTGCGCTTGAGCAAATCAGGGGTGTTGAAGCTCCGAAGGTGCTTGACCTCTGTTCGGGCAGTGGCTGTGTGGCGATATCTTTAGCGCATGAACGACCCGATGCAGAGGTGACCGCAGTTGAGCTTTACGATTCGGCTTTTTTGTATCTTGAAGAAAACATACGGCTAAACGGCGTCGGTGTAAAGGCGGTCAGGTATGACGTTCTGACGCGGCCTGTCGGCTTTGAAAAATACGACCTTATTGTATCAAACCCACCCTATATTTCGAAAGCCGAGGCTGAAACGCTGTCTGCCGAGGTTATGGCAGAGCCGCACGAGGCACTGTTCGGCGGCGATGACGGCTTGCTTTTCTACAGGGCGATAAACGATATGTGGCTGCCGCTTTTAAAGCCTGACGCGGCGGCACTGCTTGAGATAGGCTGGCGTCAGGCGGCTGAGGTAAAAGGCATCTTTAAAGACAGGCTGTTATCGGTCGAAAAGGATTATTGCGGTTGTGACCGCGTTGTAAAGATAGTTTAAAAATTTCTTATATAAAAAACGGAGGAGACAATTATGGCAGAAAAAAAGGCAATAGGCGTGGCTGCAAATTCTGCAGCTAAGGCAAAAAACGAGGCATTGGCAACTGCTCTTTCGCAAATTGAAAAGAAATACGGAAAGGGCGCAATAATGAAACTGGGCGAGAACGTGGCAATGAATGTTGAAAGCATCTCTACCGGCTCGCTCAGCCTTGATATTGCGCTTGGAATAGGCGGCGTGCCCAAGGGCAGGATAATCGAGATATACGGGCCTGAATCATCGGGTAAGACGACGATTGCGCTGCACGTCGTTGCCGAGGCACAGAAAAAAGGCGGCGAGGCGGCATACATTGATGTCGAGCATGCGCTCGACCCGACTTATGCACAAAACCTCGGCGTAGACATTGATTCACTGCTTGTTTCCCAGCCCGACACCGGCGAGCAGGCGCTCGAAATAGCGGAGGCGCTCGTTCGCTCAGGCGCGCTTGACGTTGTGGTTGTCGACTCGGTTGCGGCGCTTGTTACCCGTGCCGAGATAGAGGGCGATATGGGCGATTCCCACGTCGGCGTTCAGGCCAGACTTATGTCGCAGGCGCTCAGAAAGCTTACCGCCGCTATATCAAAGTCGAACTGCGTCGTAATCTTCATCAACCAGCTTCGTGAAAAGGTCGGCATAGTTTACGGTAATCCTGAGGTTACACCGGGCGGCCGTGCGCTGAAATTCTATTCATCTGTCAGAATCGAGATAAGACGCGGCGAAACAATAAAGGTCGGCACCGAAATGGTCGGCGC
>CAYYGY010000086.1:0-4453 GCA_964471735.1 uncultured Eubacteriales bacterium | reverse complement strand
CCCTCTGCAATAGCGGTTTTACCGACGCCGGGCTCACCTATAAGGCAAGGATTGTTCTTCGTTCTGCGTGAAAGTATCTGGACGACTCTGCTAAGTTCTCTGTCCCTGCCGATGATACTGTCAAGTTCTCCGTCACGGGCACGCTTTGTAAGATTGGTGCAGTAAGAGCTGAGATATTTGTTTTTCTTTTCCTTAGGCTTTGCGCCCTTGCCCTTGCCGGATTTTTTACCTTCCTCATCACCGCCAGATTTCACAGTATCGCCGAACAGGCTCTCCAAAAACGGGAACGCCTGTGCTCCGCCGGGCTCCATTCCGTCAAGGTCGATATCCTCAATGCCCTCCATACCGTTCATAAGCTGTTGGGTCATAGCCTCGATATCCTCTTGCGGTATATTTATATTCTTAAGCATATCGTCAATAGGCTTTATTCCCAATTCCTTAGCACAGGGAAAACAGTAACCCTCCATTGACGACGAATCGCCTTCAATGCGGTTGACAAAAACAACCGCAGGTCTGACTTTGCATTTCGTGCACATTTTAAACATTAAGCAGGTTCACCTTCATCTTTAGGTTCAGTCGGGGCAGAGATTGCTTTCTTTGCGCCCTCAAAATAGACAACAAGATAATTATAAAACGAAAACATCAAACATGCAATCGTTATTGATACCGCCGTCAGCATAACTGCGTCAGGTATGCTGAAAATATCGCTGACTATAAACAAGGTCATCGTAAGATAGAGTATGACGGTGGTCATCTTGCCCCACCAGCGTGCCTGCGGTGTGGCATTGCCCTTGTGCAAAAAGAGCACTGTGCCTATCAACATAAGCAGTTCTTTTATAAAGATGATCACCGCTATCGGTATCATGAACGAATGTCTTACAGCCAGACACAGCGTCACCGTAAATTGAGTCAGTTTGTCCGCTATCGGGTCCAAGATCTTGCCGACGTCTGATATCATATTGAACTTACGCGCTATAAAGCCGTCAACGACATCGGTAATCCCTGACAAAAGCACAAGCCCGATCGCAATCGAATAACGGTTTTCCATATCGCTGAAATACACTGCCACTATTGCAGGTATCATAAGTATTCTTATCACAGACAGTATATTGGGTATTGTTATTATTTTCTTTTTCATTGACTTTCCTCTAAAAATTTAAACTAAAATGAAACTGATGTGCTTAAACAACAGGGTTGATTCAATTTGAGCCTCGGTAACGCCAAACACACCGTCGACACTCATTGACACCGCTATTGCGAATATGTTTGCCAAAATGACCGCGATTGCCGCGCCTTTTATAAAGCCTGCAACCGCTCCGAGCGAAGAATTGACACTTCCCACCAGCGGCAGCTTTGACGCAACGGCGTTGCAAAAGCCTGCCAGCAGTCTTATTGCAAACATTCCGATGATGAAAGCAACGCTTATGAAAATGATGCGTATCAGCGATATGATGGGTGTACCGATGCTGTCGGCTATTTTTTCAGACACAGCGGCTACACTGAAATCGTCCGCATCTGCAATAGATTGCTTGATAGCCTCAGCATCTATTCCGTTGGCTTTCAGCAAACCTGTGACCGAGTCAGGCAATTTTTCAAACACCTGCTCCACTGAGTCGTCTGCGTTTGACAGGTCAATATCTGCCAAAGTCGACGGAACAGCCTCTTGCACTGCTTTTTCTATCTGTGGGCGAATGAGCTTGTTGTAAATCCCTTGAGAAGCAGGCTGTGCTATATTCATTGCCAGAACAAGTATCACCACATATCCCGCAAGCTCTATAAAAGTACGTACGAAACCTCGCTTTGCGCCGATAACAGCCCAAACTGCAGCTATTGCCAAGAGAAGTACATCTAGTATCCAAATCATTTTGTTCACACTCCCAACATTCTATGATTATGCCCTCATCAGCTATAATATCCTAATTTCATATCAGCGGTGGTCAGTATTCCGCTCTTATACGGCACGATAAAGGCGTCGCTTTGACCGACGGTAAATACGTTTACCTGCTCTCCCTGATAATTATACTGCGTCACCTTGTCGCCCTCAAGCGTATAAACATATTTTTTTCCTGCACAGATCTTACTGAATCCGAACGGCACACTCAAGGAAGCGATTTCACTGCCGTCGTTTTTGAGAACGCAAACGGTATATTTGCTGGTTGCGTCGGGATTGTATGCAACAAAAATGCTGTCCGCATTATGGACACCGACATGGCCTATATTCGTAAAGCCATAGTCGATCTTATCGCTTGAATCCCATTTCATACTTATCACGCCGGAGTCAGAAGTCAGAAAAATGCGCTTTGAATTACAAACAGAATCGACAAACATAGCGCCTTTGACTGTTTCAGTGGCTATTTTAGTGCCGGTATTGATATTGAAGAAATTTATATTTGACTGAAATGTTCCCTCGTTTGCATTAACGGTAACTACGCAAAGCGTCTTTGAGTTAGGACTAAGTCTTACATTCGTTACGGTTTCCGAAGATGACCATTTGAATACAGACAAAAATCTTCTGTCGTACACCGTTACCGTTGAGGCGTATTCCTCATCGTTAAGCGCAACTGCGGTGTATCCGCTATCGGATATATCGGCAGTTATGATCGTGTTTTCAAATTCCGTATCGGTGATGTTTTTGTACAAAGCGTCAACTCTCAGACAATAATTTCCTCTGTCGTAAATAAGTGTCCTCTGTGACGAAACATCGAGAGTCGGCGAAAGATAACCGTGCTGAACTGCGGATATCTCCTTGCCGGTAGAATTGTAAGCATACAGATAATTGTCTGTCAGCACAAACGATGTGCCGCCTCTTGCATCAAGGTCAAACACAGTGTCGCCGTTTAGTGCAACGGGCAGTCCCCCGCCGCTTCCCCAAGTGCAAAACAGGTTTTGCGACCATTCTATAAAGCCTGTCGGCGATGCGATGCTGATAATTATTATCGCCGCTATAACAACAAGAGAAAAAGCAGTAAAAATGCCCGACCTTCTGCGGTGCCTTTTGTCGGCTGTGATACCGCCTTCAACGACGTTGAGCCTCTTTCTGCGCTCTAGCGAAAGTCCGCTTTGTGCCTTGCGCTCAGGCTTTTTACCTGCGTCAGCGTTCGCTTTGCGGCGCTTTTTGGTGTTTGGAGCCATTTTTATGGTTTGCGTTTTTGTTGCCTTACCAAAATCATCTTGTTGCTGATGAACCTTGACACGGTTTACTTTTCTCTTATGCTGTGCCATAAAATCTTAGCTCCTTTCAATATAATACCTTTTTAAGGTGAAGCCCTCTTGCAGGCGCTGTGCGGCCGCTTTCGCTTCTGTCCTTTGATTCGATTATTTTGGGCAAATCCTCTGCAACGATACTGCCCTCAGCAACCTCCAGCAGGGTGCCGGCCATTATTCTTACCATATTGTACAAAAATCCGTCGGCTGTGACAGTGAATATCACTTGCCTGCCGTGCCGCTCGACCTTTGACTCAAAGACGGTGCGAACATGGTCCTCCACTGAAGAGCCGCTTGCACAAAAGGCGCCGAAATCATGTTTTCCAAGATAGCATCGGGCCGCCTTGTTAAGCAGATTTTCATCAAGTTTTCCCCTGTGATGCAGCGAATATCTGTCCAAAAGCGGGTCTGCATATTCGCCGTCATACATACGGTAAACATACTGCTTACCCTTAGCGGAATAGCGTGCGTGAAAATCAGGCTCGACCTCTCTGCAGCCTATCGCAACGATATCATTTGGCAGACGGGCGTTGAGCGCAAACGGCAATCTGTCGGCAGGAATCATATCGGGCGCATCCAAGTGAAAGCAAAACATAGTTGCGTGCACGCCTGAATCAGTTCGGCTGCATCCAGTTACATTAAGGCGGCTGCCGAAAACACTTTCAACTGCGTCCTGTACAACCGACTGCACCGTTACCGCGTTATTTTGCACCTGCCAACCGTGATAAGCAGTGCCGTCAAAGCTTAATGTTACAAGCAAACGTTTCAAATCAATACCCTTCCGATTATTGTAATTACAAGCAATATAACAGAAATAAAAACTGCTAAAATATCAGCCGTTTTTATCAATGTGCGGTTCATCTTTGTGCGGCCTTTCCCGCCGTGATAGCATCTGCACTCCATTGCGTCGGCTAACTCTATCGCACGGTGCACCGCAGATATAAGCAACGGTATCAGTACAGGCAGCATTGCCTTAACGCGGCTGAAAACTCCGCCCGATTCCATATCGGCTCCACGTGCCTTTTGCGCCGACATGATCTTATCGGTTTCCTCAATCAAGATAGGGATAAACCTTAATGCTATACTCGTCATCAGCGCCAGAGTGTGCACCGCCTCTGACAGCCCGACAAAGCGCAAGGGCGAAAGCAATTGCTCCAGGCCGTCGGTAAGCTGGGTAGGCGAAGTTGTGTAAGTCAAAAGCGACCTTATCAGTATCAGCAGGCAGATGCGAACTGCAATAAGCACAGCT
>CAYYGY010000085.1:0-4462 GCA_964471735.1 uncultured Eubacteriales bacterium | reverse complement strand
ATAATAGACTCAACAGCGGTCGGTCTTGAGTCTGCTTCGGCGACGGCTGTTTCAGACGGCGAAGACTATCTTTACACCCTGTCATACAACCAAAAGGACGAACACAACCGACAAAAGACACTTCATATTCAAAGCTCATACGGCGTGAAAGAGGACAACGTCGGCTATACCTACGACAAATACACCGATTTCGATAATTCGGAAAACAATTCTGAGTTTACGCAAACGGAAGGATATTCATCAAAACCGCTCAAAACTTGGTTTGATGTAAGCGATTTCAGTTTTGCACAAAGTGATATCGAAAGCGTCAGCACATCAGCCGACGGCAACTACACCTTCACCATAAATTCAGCAAAAGCGTCCAAGCTTGTCAGTGAAATTATAGACGGCATCGACCTTGAAAGCGAGACTGATGCAAAGGTAAGTTATTTTGTTGTAACGGTTAAGATTGAGAATAATATAATAACATCATACAACTGCTCAATAATGTGCACCGTAGGTGACGACGGTCAAAATTACAAACTGACCTGTGCATACACTGTCAAATCGTTTGACAGCAACACTGTAAGTATAGAAACTCCCGACTGGGTAAAATAATATGGTAAACTAAAAGGGCGGCTGTAAAAAGTACTGCCCTTTTTCTTTTTAAGGAGAAAATCATGAAAAATGTATTAAAGCGCGGCCAACCTGTATCCTTCAGGCTGATAATAATCGGTCTTTGCATCTTAGCAGAGCTTGGCTGCGTCTTTTTTATGCTTTACACATTTAGATTGCGTTTTGTGGATATATACGCAATATTCCAGTTTATCGGCGTTGTGCTGGCTATCTATATTATCAACAAGCCTGACAATCCCAGTTATAAATTCGCTTGGATAATGTTTATTATACTGGTGCCGCTTGTAGGCTGTTTTTTCTATATGATAAGAGCAGGCAGCCGTGTTCTTCCGTCGGTCAAAAAGCGAATGAAGCGTGCAGAATCGTCAGCCGCAGAGCAGCTTATCCCTGACAGAGCTTGCTCAGCAAAGCTTAAAACCCAATATCCGCAGGCGGCGCGACAATCGGAATGTCTGCAAAGGCTGTCCGGCTTCCCCGTCTTTGACGGCACCTCTACCGAGTACGTTTCTCCCGGAGAAGAAATACAGCGCCGTCTGCTTGAGGAGCTGAGCAAGGCTGAAAAAAGCATATTTATTGAGTTTTTTATTCTCGCCGAAGGCATAATGTTTGAACAAATACACAAAATACTCGTAGAAAAAGCTGCCTGCGGAGTAGATGTAAAGATTATTTTTGACGACGTCGGCTCTATAAACCGCCAGTATCGCGGCTTTATATCCCGCCTGAAAAAAGAAGGCATCAAGGTATCGGTGTTCAACCCCATAAAACCCTCGGTCGATATGTTTATGAACAACCGCAACCACCGAAAGATAGTCGTTATCGACGGTAATGTGGCGTTTACGGGCAGTTTTAATGTGGGTGATGAATACATCAACGTGTGGAGAAGGCTGGGGCACTGGCTCGACAGCGCCGTTATCGTAAAGGGAAAAGCAGTACAATCGTTCAGCCTTATGTTTCTCTCAATGTGGAGCTTCATAAACGGCACCGAGCATCTGCCCTGCGACTTGCCTGAACCTGTTGAGACAGACGGCTTTGTTCAACCCTATTGCGACGGCCCGTTTAATCTCGCAAACCCTGCTCAGTCGCTCTATATGCAGCTTCTCCACACAGCAAAAAAGTATGTCTATATAACCTCACCCTACCTGATTCTTGATGACAAAATGGAAATTGCGCTTCATATGGCGGTCGATTCAGGTGTAGACGTGCGGATAATCACTCCGAAAACCGAGGATAAATGGTATGTTCACCCCGTAACACGCTCATACTATGCAGGTCTGATAAAAGCAGGCGTTCGCATATACGAGTACACTCCGGGCTTTATCCACTCAAAGCTTTTCGTTTCCGACGACACCGTTGCAACGGTCGGGTCGGTAAATGTCGACTACCGCAGTTTTTATTTTCACTTTGAGTGCGGTGCGTGGCTTTGCGGTACCCAATCGGTCTTATCGGTCAAGCAACACATTGAGAACATTTTTGAGCAGAGCGAAGAGATAACGCTTGATAAATTGAAAAACCGACCGGTCAAAGAAAAGATAAAACAAGCAGTGCTAAAGCTTTTTGCTCCTTTTATGTAATTGACAAAATTCGCTTTTTCAAGTATCATTTAATTATAAAATATTTTTATGGAGGTAATTGAAAATGAAAAAGACTAATATATTTACCGTTATAGGCGTTATCGTTACCGTTGCGGCAGCTGTCGGCGGCATCGCTTACGGAGTTTACCGTTTGTTACAGGCTAAGGGCTGTCTCTGTGAAGACGACTGCTATGAGTTCGATTGCGAGGGCTGCGACGCTGACGACTGCAGTGCCTGCCGTCTTTTCGATGAAGATAACGACGAGCCTTTCTCTGTTGACGACACAGAGGAAGACAGCGCTGAGTAATCTTTTGGCACAACTGTATAATAAAAGTCTGCCGGCAGTATCCACTTATTGTCGGCAGACTTTTGTTTGTTGATTATTTAAAGTTGACATTTTAATCTAATTAATGTAAAATATTACTGTGTTCTATACCTGTTTTTCGATACCTTGGAGGTATCCAACCGGAAAGGAGATTTTTATGAAAAAGTTTATCCGCATTATCGCCGTTATTTCGGCACTTATGATGGTTACCGCTTGCTTTGCCGCTTGCACAGGCAGTTCCTCAAAGAAATATGTGATCTACTCTGATAACGGCTTTGCTCCGTTTGAGTTTCTTGATGATGAAACAGGCGAATATATAGGCGTTGATATGGACCTTCTCGCCGCCATCGCTGCAGATCAGGGCTTTGAGTACGAGATGCACAATGAAGGCTTCGACGCATCTATGGGTGCTGTTCAGTCCGGGCAGGCAGACGCCATGATCGCAGGTATGACCATCACTGACGAGCGCAAGGAAAACTATGATTTCTCCGACGGCTACTTTGAGGACGGCTCTGTTCTCGTTGTTGCCAAGGACAGCGCCATCACCTCTAAAGAAGACCTTGCAGGCAAAAAGATCGCCGCAAAGACCGGCACCGTCAGCACCGAATACGCTCAGAGCCTTAAGGACGAGATAGGCTTTGAAATCACCTATTTTGAGAGCTCTGCTGAGATGTATCAGGCTGTTATCAGCGGTAACGCTGTCGCTTGCTTCGAGGACCGCTCTGTTATCTGCTGGGCAATCGACGAAGAGGGCATCGCTCTTAAGACCGTTGGTGACGTTGTTAACCCCAAGTACTATGGCTTTGCTGTTAAGAAGGGCACCAATTCAGAGCTTATCGAGATGTTCAACAAGGGTCTTGAAAACATCAAGGCTTCGGGCGAGTACGATAAGATCCTTGCCAAGTACGGCTATTAATATTATCACGGTTACTGTTTATACTTAAAAGATGATTTCAGCGTGAAAAAATCTTTTGCGCTGAAATTATTATATTTTGACAAGAGGGATTTTCCTTGAATTTTGAAAGAGCTTTAGAAACAGCAACTCCTTTGTTGCTAAACGGACTGAGCACAACCATTTTGGTGTCCGTACTTGCTATACTTATTGGCCTTGTAATAGGTTTTCTGACCTGTATGATGGGCAGATCGAAAAACATCATTCCCAGAGCTATCGCCGCCACCTATGTTTGGTGTATTCGCGGTACGCCTATGATCGTTCAGGCGTTTTTGATGTTCTTCGCCTTCCCCCAGCTTATCCGCGCCGCTTGGCCGAGTTTTGCCATAACGGCGTTTCAGGCAGGCCTTATTACACTGAGTCTTAATGCAGGCGCTTATATGTCCGAAATATTCAGGGGCGGTATTGCCGCCGTTTCCAAGGGCCAGATCGAGGCATCGCGCAGCCTAGGCTTGAGCAAGAGCCGCACTATGCTGAAAATCGTGTTGCCGCAGGCGTTTAAAATAAGCATACCGTCATTGGTAAACCAGTTTATCATCACCGTTAAGGACTCTTCAATTCTTTCGGTCATCGGCCTTTCGGAGATCGTCAATCAAGCCAAGGTCTATGTAGGAAAAACATACGACTTCTTTCCCACATATATACTTGTCGCGGCGTATTACCTTGTACTTATTTCGGTACTGATGGTGCTTTCCAAATTCTTAGAGAAGAAGTTGAATTATGACAAAAAAAGCTAATGCCAACATAAAGGTTCGCGTCAAAGACCTGCATAAAAATTTCGGCAGTCTGGAGGTTCTCAAGGGCATCGACCTTGAGATTTGCGAGGGCGAAGTGGTTTGCCTTATCGGGCCGTCAGGCTCAGGCAAATCTACCATCTTGCGCTGTTTAAACAGACTTGAAACATCTACAAGCGGTGTTATTGAGGTTGACGGGTACGAGATTTCTGACAAAAAACTGAATATCAACAAGGTTCGCGAGAACATAGGTATGGTGTTCCAG
>CAYYGY010000084.1:0-4465 GCA_964471735.1 uncultured Eubacteriales bacterium | reverse complement strand
ATACGTGCGGTTGTAAGATCGGCAATTGATAAGGGTATGACCGTTAAGGGAATTATGCGCGGCTATACCGGACTTATTGATAATGATATAATCGATCTTAACCTTAGGTCTGTATCCGATATTATTCACAGAGGCGGAACGATGCTTTATACTGCACGCTGCCCTGAGTTCAAGACCGAAGAGGGTATGAAAATTGCGATTGAGAACTGCCGCAAAAACGGTATTGAAGGCATCGTTGTAATCGGCGGCGACGGTTCATACCGAGGTGCACGCGACCTTTCGGATCGCGGCGTTAAATGTATCGCGATCCCCGGTACGATTGATAACGATATTTCTTCAACTGAGTATACAATAGGCTTTGACACCGCTATGAATACCGCAATGGAGATGCTTGATAAGCTTCGTGATACTGCACAGTCGCACGACCGTTGCACTGTCGTTGAAGTAATGGGCAGACGTGCCGGCTATATTGCTTTGCACACAGGAATTGCTGTCGGCGCTACTGCTATCCTTGTTCCTGAGGTAGAGTTTGATTTACAGCGTGACGTTGTAGACAAGATCAAAAAGACTCAGGCTATGGGTAAAAAGCATTTTATTGTTGTTGTCGCCGAGGGCGTCGGTAATGTTGACGGCATAGCTGAAGAGATTTCAAAAAGATGCGATATAGAAGCGAGAGCGACTGTTCTCGGACATGTACAGAGAGGCGGATCGCCTACAGTACGTGACCGTGTAAACGCAAGTGTGATGGGACACAAAGCCGTTGACCTTCTTGCTGAGGGAATCGGTAACCGCGTAATGTGTATGGTTGACGGTAAAATCGTTAATAAGGACATTTTCCAAGCACTTAATGAGAAGAAAGAATATGATATTGCGTATCACAACATCGCAAACACTATTTCTATCTAAATAAAGACAAAAAGGCCGAAGCATCGCTTTGGCCTTTTAATTTTCCTTTAAGAAACAAACACCCGACTGTTAAAGTCGGGTGTTTGTTTTAGAATTTGATGTAATCATTGATATACTGTTTAAGCTCTGAAATAGGTAATCTTGTCTGCTCCATAGTATCTCTGTTTCTGACGGTTACGCAATTGTCCTCTTGAGAATCAAAATCGTATGTAATGCAAAGAGGAGTACCGATCTCGTCTTGTCTGCGATATCTCTTACCGATAGAGCCGGCCTCGTCAAAATCTACCATAAATTCAGATGCAAGCTCAGCATGGACTGCCATAGCCGCTTCACTAAGCTTTTTAGAAAGGGGAAGTACGGTTGCCTTGAACGGTGCAAGTGCAGGGTGCAGCCTGAGTACAACTCTGACATCGTTCTTCTGCGCGTCTATTACTTCTTCGTCATATGCGTCACATAGGAAGGCGAGGAATGAACGCTCAACACCGAGCGAAGGCTCGATAACATACGGAATGTAGTGTTCATTCTTTTCCTGATCGAAGTAAGTGAGGTCTTTTCCGGATGTGTTTTGATGCTGGGTCAAGTCATAATCGGTGCGGTCGGCAATTCCCCAGAGTTCGCCCCAACCGAACGGGAACATAAACTCAAAGTCCGTCGTTGCTTTTGAATAGAAGCACAGCTCTTCAGGGTCGTGGTCACGGAGCCGCAGATTTTCTTCCTTGATACCAAGATTCAGCAACCAATCTCGGCAGAAACTGCGCCAATAGTCAAACCACTCAAGGTCTGTATCGGGCTGACAGAAAAATTCAAGCTCCATCTGCTCAAACTCACGCACGCGGAAGATAAAGTTACCAGGGGTGATTTCGTTTCTGAACGATTTACCTATCTGACCTATACCGAAGGGCAGTTTTTTTCGTGTAGTACGCTGAACATTTGCAAAATTAACAAAAATACCCTGTGCGGTTTCAGGCCTGAGATAAACAGTGTTTTTCGCATCCTCAGTTACACCCTGGAAAGTCTTGAACATCAGATTAAACTGGCGGATATCGGTAAAGTTATGCTTTCCGCAGGTGGGGCAGGGAATGTTGTTTGATTCGACAAAATCTTTCATGTCCTGCTGTGAAAAGGCGTCAATAGGCTTGTCGAGGTCAACACCGTTTTCAGCACACCAGTCCTCTATAAGCTTGTCTGCACGGAAACGCTCCTTGCACTCACGGCAATCCATAAGCGGGTCTGAGAATCCGCCCAAATGTCCGGAGGCCACCCAAGTCTGGGGATTCATAAGTATAGCGGCGTCAAGGCCTACGTTATAAGGGTTTTCCTGAACAAATTTTTTCCACCAAGCACGTTTGATGTTGTTTTTTAATTCAGCACCAAGCGGACCGTAGTCCCAAGTGTTTGCCAAACCGCCGTAAATTTCAGATCCGGCATAAACAAAGCCTCTGCTTTTGGCGAGGTTTACGATTGTTTCCATTTTCTTTTCAGTATTGATCATTTAATTCACACCTTTAAATTCGCTTATCACTATAATAAATTAACTGTATTTTTATGTCAAGAGATTTTAATAAAATAGGTATTTACAAATTGAATTGTTTGTGTTACAATAACAGTGTTCGTGTCCTGTGGCGAAGGCGAATGCCCTTTTAGGGAATCACCGATACCTTGGTCTCGGGGCTGCGAAAATATTTTAAAAGAGGTGTTATTATGCTGAAAGAAGAAAAAAACGCTATAATCGAAGAGTACAAGACTCATGAGGGTGACACAGGTTCGCCTGAGGTTCAGATCGCTCTTTTGACTAAGCGCATCAATGACCTTAACGAGCATCTTAAGGTCAACAAGAATGACCACCATTCACGTCGCGGTTTGCTTAAGATGGTAGGTCACAGACGCAATCTCCTTGCTTATTTGATGAACAAGGACATTGAGAGATACCGTACAATAATTTCAAGACTCGGTATCCGTAAGTAATAGCTTTGATCGGCAGACCGATTTTATAATCGGTCTTCCTTTCGCAATTTTTTGTTTTAAACGGGGTTTGAATTGGCCGATTTAGCAGTGAATTGACCACCTGAACCGTTTTAGATGGTGAATTTATTGCTAATCCCGTTCTACCCCGAAATTTATATTTTTGGAGGTACAAAAATGTTTGAAGGTTATCAGGTTTTTAAAACTGAGATCGCCGGCCGCCCGTTTGTTATCGAAACCGGTAAACTCGGCCAGTTGGCTAATGGCTCAGTTATGGCAAAATACGGTGAAACTGCGGTTTTCTGCGCTGTCACCGCATCTGCAAAACCCCGCGACGGTATCGACTTTTTCCCACTTTCAGTTGATTTTGAGGAAAAACTTTATTCTGTAGGCCGTATCCCCGGCTCATTTATGCGCAGAGAAGGCAGACCCACCGAAAAGGCTATTCTCGCCTCACGTATGATTGACCGCCCGATAAGACCGCTTTTCCCCAAGACAATGAGAAACGATGTGTCTGTTGTCTGTACCGTTATGTCTACTGACCCTGATTGCTCACCTGAAATTACCGCTATGATCGGTACTTCTTGCGCAATCGCTATATCCGACATTCCTTGGAACGGTCCTGTCGGCGGTATCATTGCCGGCTATGTTGACGGAGAGATTGTCTTCAATCCTACTCAGGAACAAGCTCAGAAGTCACAGATGCACGTCAACGTAGTTTCAACCGATAAAAAAGTTGCAATGATAGAAGCCGGTGCAAATGAGATTCCCGACGACCTTATGCTTGAGGCTATTCTCAAGGCCCACGAGGAGAATCAGAAGACGGTTGCCTTTATCAACGATATTGTCGCAAAGGTAGGCAAGCCCAAGTTTGAGTTTGTCGAGTGCGAGGTTGACCACGACCTTTTTGAGGCTGTCAAGGAGTTTGCGGTTGAAAAAGTACGCTTTGCTATGGATACCGATGACAAGCGAGTTCGTGATGAGCGCTTGAAGCCGATATATGAAGAGGTTCACGCTAAGTTTGACGGCGAAGACGGCGAGTTTAAGGATCAGATTGAAGAATGTATGTACAAGCTTCAGAAGTTTGTCGTCCGCAGTTGGCTCATAAATGACAAAAAGCGTGTTGACGGACGCGGTATTGACGAAATCCGTCCCTTGGCCTCAGAGGTCGGTCTTTTGCCCAGAGCTCACGGTTCAGGCCTTTTCACCAGAGGTCAGACTCAGGTTCTTACTGTTGCAACCCTTGGCCAGCTTCGTGACGGACAGATACTCGACGGTATCGACGACGAAGAGGTTAAGCGTTATATGCATCACTACAATATGCCTTCTTATTCAGTCGGCGAAACCAGACCCAGTCGCGGTCCGGGACGCCGTGAAATAGGTCACGGTGCCCTTGCAGAAAAGGCTCTCCTGCCTGTTATCCCGTCTGAGGAAGAATTCCCGTATTCTATCCGCCTTGTCTCTGAGGTCCTTTCTTCCAATGGCTCAACTTCTCAGGGCTCTGTTTGCGGCTCTACATTGGCTCTTATGGATGCCGGTGTTCCGATCAAGGCTCCTGTTGCAGGCATTTCTTGCGGTCTAATATGCGATGGCGATG
>CAYYGY010000083.1:0-4510 GCA_964471735.1 uncultured Eubacteriales bacterium | reverse complement strand
GTTTCGGGCTATATGCTCGGTGTTAACCCCTTCAATCAGCCCGGTGTTGAGGCATACAAAAAGAATATGTTTGCGCTTCTCGGCAAGCCCGGATTTGAGGATATGAAGAAGGAATTGGAAGCAAGAATTAAAAATAACTGATTTTTTCAAAAAAAAATCCAAAACAATTGCAAAATGCGCAAAAAACTATTGATTTTTCAGAAAAATTAGTGTAATATATATATAGAAGATTCGTTTAATGAATCTTGAGTGTATATAACACAGGAGGACAACAACATGATCAAATTATTTATCGGCGCTAAGGGCTCGGGAAAGACTAAGACCTTAATCGAACTCGTTAACAACGCCACCAACGCTTCTAACGGTTCAGTAGTGTGCATAGAAAAGGGCGATAAGCTCAAGCACGATATTACATATAAGGCAAGACTTGTAGATACCAATGCGTATAAAATCACTGACGCAGTATCCCTCTATGGATTTGTTGCAGGTATCCTTGCTTCCAATAACGATATTACGGACGTTTTCGTTGACTCTGCTCTCAAAATCTGCGGAAACGATAATGCGGCATTCGAGGAAATGCTTGGCAAGCTTAAGGCTCTTGCAAACGAGGTAAATATCGTTATGACTGCTTCCATAGCAGTTGAGGAGTGCCCCGAGGGTATCAAGGCTTACGCTTAATTTAATAACGTCAATGAGTGCGATTTCGTGAGAAGTCGCACTTTTATTTGTATTAACGCATTTTGACTTTTCACATACAATGATAACAAGGCGTGGGTTAATCCCATACCGTAATTATTGCATAAGGAATGGTCATAACAATGCAAGATAATAAAAATTCAAGATGCGGTCTCGGTGCTGACACTCAGGGAACCGTTTGTATTGATACCAAACGCGTTCTTGATTGCTGCAGAGACAGAGATTGCTTCGAAGACGCAAGAGTTTATCTCACTGCATGCGGCGAGGAAATTCTCTCAAACGCTACAAACGTAAGAACCAGATCCGCAAAGCTTATATGGGCATTTGTAGGTGTTGATCCCGTTCCGTTTAACCGCGGCTTTTATCAGGTAACGGTTCGTTATTACATCAAGCTTGAGCTTGAAGCATGCGCTTGCATGGGCAAGAGTCAGTGCTTCTCGGGCATCGCCGTTCTTCAGAAAGACGTAATTCTTTACGGCGGCGAGGGTAGTGTAGTGAGCTATTCTTCGAGTCCCGCAAATAATTTTTGCAGTATAGGCGATATAAATACCGCTGCAACCAACGACCCGGTAGCCGTAGTTGAGACGGTTGAGCCCGTGGTGCTCGGCAGCAAGGTGGTTGAGTGCGGATGCGGCTGCAATACCTGCTGCAACGAATGCTGCGAAATTCCCGAGTCGGTTTGTGGCTGTATCGACGGCGAGCTTATAGTCTCTAACAACGAGGGCCCGAGACTTCTCGTATCATTCGGAATTTTCTCGGTTATAAGAATTGAGCGCACGGCGCAATTGCTCATTCAGGCGACGGATTATAGCGTGCCTGACAAGGAATGCGTTGCTTCGACAAACGACGATAATCCTTGCGCGCTCTTCAACACGTTGCCTTTCCCGGTATCGCAGTTCAAGACCACTATGGCACCGGCCGCTGAATCGAATCAGAATAACGGCGGTTGCGGTTGCGGCAGAGAACGTTAATTCGGTTTAAATCGAGCAGGTAGAAATTAATCCACCTCTCACACCACAGTACGTGCCGTTTGGTATACGGAGGTCAATTCAAAATTAAATATGTTACGCATTAGCGTAATAATCAGAAAGACTGACTAAGCTTCACTTGGTCAGTTTTTCTTTGGAAATAGCTTGTGCAAGAACAGCCTTTGTCGCTATTCCTTCTTCTCGCCTACACCTCGCGATGCAAACCTTGGGTGTAGCTATAAAGTTCGTCGGTAACTACGCCTAGGTGGACTTTCTCCACAGAGCCATTGATATGCCCGTCATACTATAGAAAGCGGTGAGCCGAAGCCCACCGCTTAAGTTGATTAAGATATAGTATTACATTTATTTTTCTGTAACAGTAAAGCTTTCACTCCAGGCGCTTGATCTGTCGTTTTCCTGATCCTTGGGCAATGCTCTTACTCTGTAGGTTGCTCCGGATATTATACCACCGTAGTAGGTATTTCTTTGCGTAATTTCTTCCGTAACGCCATTATAAGTTTGTTCGATAAAGTAGTAGTTCGCGCCGTCAACAGCATCCCATGAAAGTCGCGCATATTCATCATCGTATCTTACGTTGCTCGGAGTAGCAAGGACTGTTCTGCTGTCATTACATACGTATGTCATCCATGCGCTATCAACATACCCATTAGCAATCGCATCGGCATTCGAAACACATTTCACACGGAACACATCACCATTATTAAGGTATACGGAAAGAGTACCGTTGAGCGCTACCGTTACTTCTTCGCCGCCGTTGATCGTATAAACGTAATGAGATATGTTCTCGGTATTATCGAGAGACCAGCTTATCGTACAGTTTGTGGTTGAATATTCGCCAAGCGTAGGAGCAGTAACTTTTATGCCCTCAAAGGTGTACCAAACGCTCCACTCACTTTCGAGCCAATATCCGTCTGCCGTAAGTTTAACTCGTACCTGCGTTCCCGGTGCAGGAAGATTAAAGATTGATCCTCCATCAGTAGAAATCGTAACGGGATTGCCGTTTTGGTCTTTTGCTTCGTAGGAGTATCCGCCGAACCAGTTATTAAGCCATTCGTGAACAGCTTGCCCCTCGTATTCGGTGAATTCAATGCTTGGTGTTGGAAGCCGCTTGTAAACACCGATCTGCTCCGACAATTCACGGTCGCATTCGTCATCCTTATATACCTCAGACATCTTACGGGTGCATATCTTAATATCATTAAGACCTGCGCTGACTGTTGAAAGATCAAGCGTTACGCTGTAAGAGTCCTCGTATTTGGGAACGTAAATATCATAAAGTCCGTCTACGCTCTCGCCTGCCTTGATACGACGAATATATTCAGCAAGCCAAGCGTCCTCGTCTACGTCGAAGGTCGGAATGGAATCAATTGAATAAATCTCAAACCATTCCCACGAGTCGGTGCGGGCATATATCTTGTAAACATAGCCTTTTTTATAGGTTGTTTCACCGCCAAGGTCGGAGATAGAATAATCGTCCACGTTTACAAGTGAGAATGTCAGCGTATTACCGTTAAGCTCAACATTTCTGACTTCTGTACCGTTATAGTAGTTCAACATCTGAATATTGAAGCTTTCTTTTATGGTATCCTCTGCCAAAGCACCGCCTTCTTGCTTATCGTACTTGAAGTCGATTTGCACGTTAAAACTATCGCATCCGCTGTTCAGCGCATTCTCAAGCACCACGTAGTAATACTTGCCAACCTTGAATAACTTCTCGGTATCTGTGCCGTTATATTCAAACTCGTAGAAATACTTGCCCTTTGCTTCCTCGGCTTGCCAATAAGCCTTATCGGTGTTGTTATTTGCGCGGTTTTCCAAGAACCACTGTGCCTTTTCAAGCTGACGTTTCTGTTCATCGAGCTGTGTTATCTGTTGATTTATCGACCACATCAGCTCATCATTTCCATAAGCGGCATTAAATTCATCATAAAGCGCATTTATTTGCGTTTGCAAATCATCGATTGCAGTAGGATTGTCGAGAATGTAAAGCACATCGCTTGCAACCCATCTTGCGCTTTCCTCATTGTAGAGCTTCAAGGTAAAGCTGTCAATTATCGGATAATCTGCATCGCCGTTGCTAAGTTGGAAATAGTACACCGCATCATTTACAAACGCATATCCGCCTGCTTCCTGATAATACGGAGTGCCGAGATATTCTACCCAAGCATTTTCCTCAACATATTTTCCTTCGGGATATTCGGTGTCCTTGTAATACACACGAACGCTGTAGGAATTTCCGCACAAAATGCCTTCGGAAATTGTGGCAGTTCCGTTATAGCTTGTATCTGTATAAACGACCTCTTGTTCGCCATTCAGTATTTCAAGCTTGATATATTCAGCGGTTGCGCTGTTCAGAGTGGTGTTCACCTTGATTGCGCCATAGTACCCGTCTTTTTCGGAATTGTAAAGCAGAGTTCCGTTTACTTCACCGACTGTAATTGCTTCGGGAGTCTGTATCGTCTGTTCAAACAAAATGTGGGCAGTTACGCCGTTTCCATCGTGCAGATCGGCATACAGGTAAACCGTGATCCAATAGGTTGTGTTTTCCACAAGCCCTGTTGCACTCACAGTATTATTGCCGATAACAAGGTTTTGATTTGCTATGATATTATATCCGTCATATACGGCAATACCAAGCCAACCGCCTGTCAGATTCAAGAGACCGCTTGCATCTGCTACATTAAGTGTTGCAGAACAACTATTTATTGTAAGAGATGTGGGGTTAAAATCGGATATTGCGGGATTTTGTGCGTTATAAGGCAGACCAATAGACACGGTATCGTTGTTGTTCATAAATTCGTCTGTACCGTCTGCGTTGATATAGG
>CAYYGY010000082.1:0-4538 GCA_964471735.1 uncultured Eubacteriales bacterium | reverse complement strand
TAGATGTTAAAAACTCCCAGATAGACTCTGTGTGTGTTATTATGTTCCCTTAAAAATAAGCACACAAAAACAAGCCTTTTCATAAAAAAACACTGAAAAGGCTCGCTTTTTATGCCCTGAATTTATGAATAATTTAAAATGTTGTTAAAATCACTTGTTTTTTATGTAGGAATGTGTTATTATTCAACACACATAAAACCGACGAGTTATTCTTGTTTGGCTATTAATACTACATAACAATCATTATGTGATGCCGATGTTGATAAACATCGGATTTTTGCTCTGCTTTTACTACATAACAATCATTATGTGATATATAACCGATGCCCTGTGCGTCGGTTATATTTTTTTATATTATCAACCGCATATTTTCCATTCGACGCCGGTGCTCGGCACCCGTGCTCATTATATAAATACGGGTAGTATTGATATTGGCGTGTCCGAGAATATCCGCCAGTTTCGCAATATCTTTTTCGATTGAGTAAAAGGTTCTTGCGAATAAGTGCCGCAGGTTGTGGGGAAAAACCTTTTCGGGAAGCACCCCTGCCTGTTGGCAAAGCTTTTTCATCTCACGCCAGATATTACTGCGATTTAACGGCTTTCCGTACTTCGTTACAAAGATAACGCCGTAACATATTCCATGTTTCTTTGCGTAGCAAAGAAGCTTTTTACGCAATGCTGCCACAATAAAAATCTTTCTCTTCTTGCCTTTACACGAAACAACGGCTTCGCCTTTACGCACGGCCTCTACTGTAATATATACAAGCTCGCTCACGCGTATACCTGTACCGCATATTGTTTGCACTACCAAAGACAGCCGCTCGTTCTCTTTGTCTTCTGCCGCCTTAACAAGTGCTGTGTATTCTGCTTTTGTCAGTTCCTTCTCATCTGAGCAATAAGTCTCTTTTTGCACCCTGAACTGCTTAACGCACAGTTCATACCACCCGACAAAACGAAGAAAAGCATTAACGGCCGCCAACATAGAGTTTGCGCTCCTTACGGCATATTTCTTTTCCAATTCTGACTTGTACGCCAGAACCAAAGGCTTGTCTATCCGGCGTTGTGATGCATATTCTGCGAAACAGCGAATGTCTCTCATATACTTCTCAAGTGTTGCCTCGCTTTTTTCATCATTGAGCAAATATGATTCAAACGATTTGAGCAACTCCTGTGTGATTTTTCTTTCCTTCATTAGAAAACCCCTTTTCTCTCTTTCGTTTTACCATTATTTTGTGTCAAAACTTTTACGATACTCTTTTAAAACAAAAAATGTTGTCGGGTATTATTTTGATGCAATGTGGATTTTAACTTGACTTTTTTCGGAAAAAATAAATATAATGCCTGAAATTTAATTTGGTTAGCGTCTATAATGGTCTTGTTCTTTAACAGTGCAGATTGTTGACATATCAACATTGTTGTGATATAATACAAAACGTTGATATTTCAACTTTGCATATACAAACTGCTTCACTTAACAAGGGGGAAGATTTATGATACGGCGTTTTCAGGATTTCCTGACAGGCATAACGGTTTGCTACAAATTCATTCAGCGAATCAAAAGCGCTGAGATGACAGAGTTCGGGTTAAAGGGCACTCATGTTGCCTGTATGTTTTACCTTAACCACAATCCGCAAGGGCTTACCTCTGCGCAGCTGTGTGCTCTTTGTGCCGAGGATAAGGCGACCATATCCCGTATGGTAAAAGATCTGCGCGCACGCGGATATATCGAGCAAGGCGGGAGTAAAAATTATCGCGCACCTCTGTATCTGACTAAAGCAGGCAAAGATATTGCAAAGCAGATGGACCCGATCATTGAGTCGTGGGTAAGTGTGGGCGGAGACGGTATGACATCTCAACAGCGTGAAGCATTTTATGACAGTCTGGCGATAATTTCGTCAAATCTGCGCATAAAATTAGAACAAAACACTGATTTTTGAAAGGAATAATTATGAGCGTAAAATTTATTGTTGATTCCGCCTCCGATGTGCTTCCCGAGGAGGCAAAGGCACTGGGTGTTACCCATATTCCACTAAAGGTCAGCTTTGGCGAGGAAACCTATGAAGATGCGGTTAATCTCAGCCATGACAAGTTTTATGAAAAACTGGCCTCCAGCAAGGCACTTCCGACCACCAGCCAGATTTCTCCTGCAACCTTTGAAGATACCTATAAGAAGCTGACGGCCGACGGGAACACTGTGGTGGTCATCACCTTGTCGTCTGAGCTTTCGGGTACTTATCAGAGTGCTATGATCGCCGCGCAGGAGTATCCGGAACAGGTGTTTGTTGTGGACAGTCTGAGTGCAACCGTCGGCCAGCGCATCTTGCTGTTGCGCGGACTGGAGCTGGCAGAAGAAGGACTTTCTGCCAAAGAGATTGCCGATACACTTAATGAAGAGAAGGCGAAAATCAGGGTCGTTGCCATGATAGATACGCTTGAATATCTTAAAAAGGGCGGCAGAATTTCCGCCGCGACTGCGATTGCGGGCACCGTACTTTCCATCAAGCCTGCAATTGAAGTGCAAAACGGCAAGGTGGTCATGGCAGGCACGGCCAGAGGCTCCGCTAAGTGCAACGCGCTTTTGAAGGAACTGATCGAGAAATACGGCGGTGTGAACTTTGACAAGCCTGTTGCTCTGGTCTATTCAGGCAAAGATGACCTGTTGCAGAAATTTATCGCGAACACGCCCGAATTGTGGCAGGGCAAAACCGAACTGCCTATTCACAGCTTAGGGTGCGCCATCGGCACACATATCGGCTCCGGCGCTTACGGAATTGCATTCTTTGAAAAATAGAGGGTAAAAAAATATCGCAGTCGAGTCCTGTAAACAAGAGGACGTGACTGCGATATTTTTTAAAACACCAATTGAACTAAAATCATATAGCATAAGGTTCCCGAAACGATACTGATGAGCGTGTTACGTTTCCAAACATAAAGAACGCCAACCGCAAGACACGATATCAGCGACGGCAAAAAACCGGAAACGTTTGTAAAAGTTACGCCCTTCAGGCAATAGATCACCAACATTCCCATTATCGCGTACGGCAGCAACTTACCGAGTTTCTCTACCAACTTCGGCGTTTTTCTGTTTGAGTTGAACACGGCAAACGGCAGAAAACGGATAGCGGCCGTCACCAGTGCTATGACCGCGACGGCGGCCCACGTATTAGGCTCAGTCATTCGCTTTCTCCCCCTTATAAAAGCAAAGTAAAAGCGCAATGACCAGCATCGACGGAATCAGGAAATTGTCGCCGCCGAATATAACAAGGCAAACAGCAGAAACGACCACACCGATGATAGCGGGCGCGTGACTCTCTGCGGTCAGCCACTGTTCAAGGAACACCGTAAGGAAAAGGGCGGTCAAGGCGAAATCAATGCCCTCGCTGTTAAACTTAACAAGCGAGCCGACAGCGGCACCCAGCGCCGAACCGACCACCCAATATATCTGGTTGAAAAGCGACACCAGCAGGTAATAGTCGTTTCTGTGCTCAAACGGAATGTTCGGGGTGTCATCACACACCAAAGAATAGGTTTCGTCGGTGAGGGCAAATATCAGGTAGGGTTTTCTTTTCCCCGTGTTTTTATATTTATCGAGCATAGAGATTCCATAAAAAAGATGCCTTGCATTGACCATAAGTGTGGTCAGCGCCGCAGTGACCAGAGATGCGCCGCCTGTCAGCAGGCCGATGGCAACATACTGCATCGAGCCTGCGTAAATAAAAAGGCTCATACAAAATGCTAACAAAACCGAGTACCCGTTGGATCTCAAAATAATACCGAACCCAAAGCCGAGCACCAAATATCCTGTCAACACCGGAATCGTGGCTATAAAAGCAGGCTTTATCATTTTTCTCATTTTATCACTCCGTGTCTTTATAAACAGGCTTTTTTAACTTATCTTGCAGTTGGTGTTATTATACCGCAGGCTATTTTTTCACCTGCGTTTCCCGACGGCTGTGTTGTGAAATCATCGGGTCTGTCGTGTATGATCACCGTTTTTCCCAGAACCTCAGACACCGTAAATCTGTCCGTCAAAAAGGCTGAGAAGGCTCTGCCGTTTACTGAAAACAGAGGCGGCATATCGCCTGCATGGTATGGGTGTAGGCAATCATTCGGGTTATAGTGCCCATTCGCCATCGCAAAAGCGTCGGTTTCGTTTCCCGCGCACTCAGTACCGCCGTGAATATGAAATGCGAATATAGGGTTTTCACATTTTCCGGTCACCGCAGGCAGGCCGGCAATCTCGGCACGGACAATCACGCCGTCGTGCATTTGATAAAAAAACACTCTGCCCTGTGTGTTCGGATATTTTTCACTACCGTTTATAAAGGCTACTGCATTTGCACGTCTGCGAAATACCGTACAAAAATCATCAAAATATCTCACGCTGTCACACTCCATCTGAAATATCATATACAGTATATGACGCTGTGCAGACGGGTGTTATTAATTTACTCAGCTTGGCCGCTTGCCTTGTTCTGCCTGAGGGCTTTTGTCGGCAACCTCATCAGCATATCAATGGGCGCAGAAAATATTTTAAG
>CAYYGY010000081.1:0-4584 GCA_964471735.1 uncultured Eubacteriales bacterium | reverse complement strand
TTACATATCGTTCAATTGCAAAAAGATCGTCGCCTTGACCGACCATCAGCATCTTAAATTTTACGCCTTTTTCCTTGAGTATCCTCATAGCGTCAATGATGATGCCGATGTTTTTGTACCACATCATTCTGCCTACAAAAAGAAAAACCTTTTCATCGTCGTTTATACCGTGTTTCTTTTTCAGCGCAGAAACAGAAGCGTCGTCAGCCCTTTGCTTTTCAAAATCGGTGCCGTTAGGCATAACTCTGTATGTACCTTTGTAGCCAATATCACGCAGGTTTTTTCCTGCACCCGCAGAAACGACCCACACTTCATCCATTGAAGCTATGTTTTTTGTGATGAACTTGACGACAAGTTTTTGTATCTTCTTGTCAGGAATACGTTTTGCAATATCTATGTCAAACTTTGTATGATATGTGAATACAAGCGGTAGCTTCTTTCTGCTAAGGCGCCTGATGTTGAGAGCGAGCACAGCAGATGCAAACGGGCAATGCACGTGGAGAATATCAAATTTCCTGTTTATCAGTTCGGCCACTGATATCGGACTGAACGGGTTACCTGCTCGATAGTCTATGATTTTATCAGTGGGGATGGAGTGGTATCTGTAAACCTCAAAAGTATATTTGTCGTTAACATGCGGATATTTAGGTGTGATCACCACAGGCTCATCTTCGGCAGAAAGTATGTCGGCATATGCCTTTACAGTGTTGGCTACACCGTCGATGATAGGCGGAAACGAGTCATTCAGCAATCCGATTCTAAAGCTCATATAATTCACCTCATAAACATAATAAACTTATACTTTCAAAAAGTCAATTTAGAAAAGGTTTACTTTTTGAAATAAATGTTATATAATTAATGTGAGAGAATATGTTAAGAGGCGGTGTTAAGATGCATACTAACTTTTCTGTTTCACTGGACAAAATTATTAATGAGTTTGCACTTGAATCTATATATTTACCTAAGCAGGCAAATGAAATATTTATATCAACTGCAGATGTTAATCGACCGGGACTTCAGTTGGCAGGATTTTTTGAATATTTCGATGTTGCAAGGCTTGAGATAATAGGAAAATCAGAGATGGAGTTTTTGTGCGGCTTAAATGATGATATTGATAAATCTCTTGAAACATTTATAGGACTAAAGCCTGCGGGCATAATTATAACCAGATCACTTGATATCCCTGAAAAAATGGATACTTTGTGCCGTGAGCACGAGGTGCCGCTTTTGAGAACAAGCGATTCAACCTCCAGCTTTATGTCAAGCCTTATCTCGTTTCTAAATGTTGAATTGGCGCCGAGAGTAACCCGTCACGGTGTACTTGTTGAGGTCTACGGTGAAGGTTTGCTGATACTCGGAGAGAGTGGTGTGGGTAAAAGTGAGACAGCTATCGAGCTTGTTAAGAGAGGACACCGTCTTATTGCCGATGATGCTGTTGAGATACGCAAGGTTTCGGGTAAAACGCTGGTGGGTTCAGCGCCTGAAAATATAAGACACTTCATAGAACTCAGGGGTATTGGAATCGTCAATGTAAGACGGATCTTCGGTATGGGTGCCATTAAGCTGACCGAAAAAATAGATATGGTTATAAATATGGAGCCTTGGAATTCTGAAAAAGTATACGATCGAATGGGACTTGACGGCGAAACCATCGACATTCTCGGCATAACCGTCCCGTCGCTTACCGTTCCTGTTAAGCCCGGTCGTAATCTTGCGGTTATTATTGAGGTCGCGGCAATGAATAACCGTCAAAAGAAGATGGGCTATAACGCCGCCTTAGAATTGCTCAAAAGGCTCGGGATAGACAACGGCAACGATGCTGAACCGTCAGTTGCGAAGGACGAGTGGCAGCTTTATTAATTTCGGAGGTTACTGCCTTGGATAGAATCGAACTGAAGAATCTGCTTGAATCGGCAGGCGCATACTGTATTGAAAACGAGCCTATGAAAAAGCATACAACCTTTTGTATAGGCGGATCGGCAGATATATATGCCGTGCCGAAAAGTAAGGAGTCAATTGCTGAATGCAGAAAAATATGCGTTGATAACGGTGTGCCCTATGTGGTGCTTGGTAACTGTTCCAACGTTGTGTTTACGGATAACGGATACAGAGGTGTAGTGATATCTACCGCCGCTTTATCAGATGAGATCGAGCTTGTAAGCGCTGTTGATGTTAAATGTTCAGCAGGTGTAAAGCTTGCCTCGCTGTGCAGTTTTGCCTTTGAGCATTCTTTGAGCGGCGTTGAGTGCCTATGGGGAATTCCCGGTACTATCGGTGGTGCAGTTTGCATGAACGCCGGTGCCTACGGCGGAGAGGTCAAAGACACTTTGATTGAGTGCGAATGCATTGACAAAGACGGAAACTTTGTAACATATTCTGCAGACGAACTTGATCTTTCGTACAGACACAGCAGATTTTCTGATAATGATGAGATAGTGATATCTGCAACCTTCAGGCTGGTTCCTGCTGTTCAGGGTGAGATAAGAGCAAAAATGGACGATTTGATGAACAGACGCCGTGAAAAGCAACCGCTTGAATATCCCAGTGCCGGCAGTGTTTTTAAGCGTCCGGAGGGATATTTTGCCGCCGCCTTGATAGATGAGTGCGGCCTGAAAGGTGAATCGGTAGGCGACGCACAGATAAGTGAGAAGCATACAGGCTTTATGATAAATAAAGGCAAAGCAACTTGTTTTGACCTAAAGCGTCTGATAGAAAAAACTAAGGAAGAGGTCTTTTTAAGACACGGCGTTCGCCTTGAGTGTGAAATTAAGTTTATAGGAGAGTAAAATGAAGCTGCTTATAGTTACAGGAATGTCAGGAGCGGGCAAGTCAAAAGCGATGGATGCACTTGAGGACATAGGATATTATTGTATGGACAACGTGCCGCCCGAGCTGCTTACAAACCTTACGGGCTTGCTGATGAATCTAAAACTGTCATATCAAAACGTTGCGATCGGTGTCGATACAAGAAGCGATAACTTCTATTCTGTGATGGGAGAAGCGCTGAAAAAGCTTAAAAGAGATGCGATCGATTGCAAGGTAATGTTCATTGATGCCGACGACACTGTGTTGCTAAACCGTTATAAGGAGACTCGTCGCCGTCACCCGCTTATTGATGTGTGCAACGATATAATCACTGATGCAATTGCAAAAGAGCGTGAACTTATTACGCCTATAAGAAATTATTCAGAGTATATCGTTGATACGTCTCTTATGACGCCGTCAGGACTTAAAGAGCATATAAACAGCTTGTTTCTCAAGAACCCCAACTCAGGAATAAACATTCTGTGCATTTCCTACGGAACAAAATACGGCAGTTTTAATTACGCCGACCTTTGCTTTGATGTAAGGTGCTTGCCAAATCCGTTTTATATTGATGAGATGAAAGAAAAGACCGGTCTGAATGATGAGGTTTTTGATTATGTTTTCAGCTTTGATGAGGCTAAGCAAATAAAGGACAAGCTGTTTTCGCTGATCGACTATATGTTGCCCTTGTATGTTAAGGAAGGAAAATCTCAGGTTGTGATCGCTTTTTGCTGTACCGGAGGCAAGCACCGTTCCGTTTCGTTTGCCAGAGCGACATCAGAGCATCTGAAAGATGCGGGATATGACGTAACGGTAAATCACAGAGATATTAACAAATAATATGGGTTGTGAAAATTTGTGTCATTTTGTAACCGAGTAAAATCAGAACTTGCATTGATAAAAAGCCGAAAATGCTGCCAGAGAGCTGAGTGTATGGGACTAAGTTTGTCACTCAAAAAAACTACTGACGGCCATATTGTTTTTCGTAATCAGCAGGCAGACGTCGCCAAGACCGCAGTGTCACGGTTTGATAAATATTTGAATGCACAATGCAGTGTGCATGTTTCTGCGGCGGGTAAAAGCTATACCGTAACACTTAAGGACTGCGATGTTCCTTTGTTTTATGAAGATTTTGACACGCTTAAATTGGAACAAATAGAAAAAGATTGCTGCGCATCAGCTTTTATTCGTGGGGCCTTTATGTCGTGCGGCCAGCTTGTAGACCCGTATAAAAACTATCGGCTTGATTTTTTGCTTCCTAACACCGCTTGTGCTGAAAAATTCAGAGATATTCTGTATCAGCACGGATTCGCGCCCGGAAGCTCGGTCAGAAAGAACGGTAATGTTAATTTATATTTTATCGACAGCAGCACGATTGAAGACCTTTTGACATTTATGGGTGCAACGAACAGTTCGCTTTCGCTTATGGAGATAAAGGTTGAGAAAAACTATACTAATAAAATCAATAGAAAAAGTAATTTTGAAACCTCTAATTATCTTAAAACCTATATGATTTCAACATCACAGGTTGAAGCGATAGAGAAAATAAAAGATAAAGGTGTTTATGATGACCTGACTGATGAACTAAAGCAGGTCGCAGAATTAAGACTAAATAATCCTGATGCTTCGCTTAACGAGCTGGTGAAGATATCTCAAATAGGCCGTTCAACGCTTGACAGAAGACTAAAGAGACTTAGGGAGATATCGAATAAATTATAAAGGAGGTCAGATATGGCGTTCGTTCATTTACACACACATTCTGAGTACAGCTTGCTTGAC
>CAYYGY010000080.1:0-4591 GCA_964471735.1 uncultured Eubacteriales bacterium | reverse complement strand
CGTCGGTAAAACCGCTATTGCAGAGGGTCTTGCCCTGCGAATCGTGTCAGGCGAGGTGCCGGCACGCCTTTCGGATAAAGAGATATACCTACTCGATCTTACCGCGCTTGTTGCAGGCACCCAGTTCAGGGGCCAGTTTGAAAGCCGTGTCAAGGGGCTTATTGACGAGGTAAAGCAACAGGGCAACGTTATCTTGTTTATTGATGAGGTTCACAATATGGTTGGCGCAGGCGACTCAGCCGAAGGCTCGATGAATGCCGCAAACATACTCAAGCCTGCTCTTTCAAGGGGCGAGATTCAGGTGATAGGCGCGACCACGTTCAAGGAGTACCGAAAGTATATTGAGAAGGACGCGGCGCTTGAGCGCAGGTTCCAGCCTGTAGTTATAGAGGAGCCGTCGCTTGAGCAGGCGTACACCGTTATCCTCGGTGTAAAGAGCTATTATGAGCGGTACCATAACGTGTCTGTTTCCGACAGGATAGCTAAGCTTACGGTTAATTTAAGCGAGCGGTATATCAATGACCGCTTTTTGCCCGACAAGGCGATAGACCTGCTTGATGAAGCGTGTGCCGCCGCATCGCTGAGAAACAAGGCGATAGATGAGCTTGTAAAAGCAAACAAGCAGCTTGCACAGCTTAAAATAAGAGAAGACGAGTTGTCACAGGAAACCGAGCCTGATTACGAAAAGCTGGCGATGGTGAGGTCGGATATCGCAAAGGTCACCGCCACCGTAAACGGTTTGGCGCCCTCGGCCGCAGAGGAAAACAGCGTTACAGAGGACGACCTTGCGCAGGTTATCGAGCTTTGGACAGGAATACCTGCATCAAAGATAAAGGAAAGCAGTCTTAAAAAACTGAACTCGCTTGAAGAAAGGATAAAGGCTAAAATAATCGGTCAGGACGAGGCGGTTGAGGAAATATGCACCGCTGTTCGCCGTTCGAGGGTGCAGATATCGCCCCGCCGCAGACCGGCATCGTTCATATTCGTCGGCCCGACCGGAGTCGGCAAGACCGAACTGGTAAAGGTGCTTGCGAACGAACTTTTCGATTCACCCGAAACGCTTATACGCCTTGATATGTCTGAGTATATGGAGAAATACTCCGTTTCAAGAATAATCGGTGCACCTCCGGGATACGTTGGTTATGACGAGGCGGGTCAACTTACCGAAAAGGTAAGGCGTAAGCCGTATTCCGTTATTCTGTTTGACGAGATAGAGAAAGCGCACCCCGATGTGCTGAACATCTTGCTTCAGATACTCGATGACGGCAGGATAACCGATGCGCAGGGAAGAACGGTCAATTTTGAAAACACGGTTATCGTTATGACCAGTAACGCCGGCAGTGCGCAAAAAGGCGGCTCTGTGGGCTTTGGGAAAACGGCGGGCGATCTCAACCGTGAAAAGGTTATGAAAGCGCTTGAGGAGTTCTTGCGCCCTGAATTTTTGGGCAGAGTGGACGAGATAGTTGTGTTTGCACCGCTCGGCAGAGAAACAATGGTCAAGATCGCGGCGCTTATGCTTGATGAGCTTAAGCCTGTACTTGAAGAAAAGGGCATAAGCTTTGCCTACACCGATGAGGTATGCTCAGCGTTGGTCGATATGGCAGGCAACGAAGATAAAGGCGCCCGAGTCCTGCGCCGTGCAGTACGCAAGCAGGTTGAAGATGTGATAGCCGGTATGATAGTTGCAAACGGTGAAGGTGTTCTGGTCGGTTTCAGCGTAACGGCCAAAAACGGAAAAATTACAGTTAAATCTGTCTAAAACACTTGACATTGCGGCAGTGGTTATGTTAAAATAGCCATTGTCGTAAATGCGGGTGTAGTTCAATGGTAGAATGTCAGCCTTCCAAGCTGAACACGTGGGTTCGATTCCCATCACCCGCTCCAAAAATCCTGAATGCTTGTGCGTTCGGGATTTTTTATTTTGCGGTTTAGTTAAATGATTGATTATTTAGTTTGACTGTGGTATAATCAGGAAAGCAGAAACAGACAGGCAATGTGTATCGGTTAAAACGACGCTTTTATCCTATAATAAAATATGTTAGGGTGTGTTGATATGCAGTTTGGCGAGATTAGTTCAGAAAAAGAAATTAACTTTACTGAAATATTCAAATATCTTTTAAGAAAACTTGGTTATATAATCGCAGTTGCGCTGGTTTTCGGTGTATTAGGGTACTGTGTTACCGTAGATAAAAGCGAATCAGGCGAATACAGTGCATATTCCTATATTTATGTCGAGAACAACGATACCGAAAGCCAGAGCACATATGAAACGGCGATTGTCAGCGACGACGTACTCAACGCCGTTATCGCCCGGACTGATGTCAAGCTGACTTCGGGCAAGCTTCGGGACAAAACGACCGTGCATTATAACAGCAGGACAGGCTATTCAATAACCGTTGTGTACGACGATGAGAAAACTGCGGTCAGTCTCTCCGCAGGAATAGCCGAGCAAGCTGTTGAACATGTCGTTGCTAACTATGATACAAATGCCAAGGTTGTCGTAAAGGCTGATTTTGCAAAAGAGATCGACGGTTCAGATTCGATTTCGCCCACCGTGTTGGCAACAGCGGCAGGCTTCTTTGTTGCACTGTTTGCGTTTGGCTGTACCGCTTTGTTTGATACAAGTATAAAATCAACACGTGATGTTGAGCGTTTCGGCTATGGGGTCATCGGAAGAGTGTCCCGCCCGGACCGCAAGAACAAGCCATGCTGTAAGAACAGGGGCGTTCTGGGTTCGGTTTTCGGCTATGCTCCAAAACAGCGTTGCGAAAGCGTGCTTGCAACAAAAGAGGATGAAAACCTGAATGAAGAGTATCGCAGATTGCGTGCCGGTTTGGACTATGTGTTGACGGAGAGTGAGAGTAAAACTGTACTTTTGGCACCTGTCGGCTGTGGCGAAGATGCCGCTGTGTCGGCGGTCAATCTCGCGGTTTCCCTTGCTAACAGCTCAAAGCGTACACTTGTTATAGACTGCAATATGCGTGATCCAAAGCTTAAGGAAAAGCTTAAAATATCACCGAAAAACACTGTGAGTGATGTTGTGTTAGGTGATGTTTCCTTAGATGCTGCTGTCATAAATCTTAAAGATAGGCTTGATGTGCTTGCAGCAGGAAGTGAGCGTGATCGTGTTCAACTGCTTGATTCTGTGGGCTTTGCCGATCTCATTAAAACAGCAAAGAATGATTATGACTTCATTATCCTCTCCGCAACCGATATGACGGCGTATGCCGACGCGGATATACTTGCAAAATATTCATCAGGTGTTGTCCCTATCGTAAAAAAGTTTGTAACAAAAGACTCAGATATTGAAAAGGTGCTGTCTTTTGTAAAGATATCAAAGGCGAACATTTTCGGATTCCTTTATAAAGAATAAATTTAAATTGGGAAGTGACAGATATGAAGGGAATAATACTTGCAGGTGGATCGGGCACTCGCTTGTACCCACTGACAAAGGTAACATCCAAACAGCTTCTACCCATATATGACAAGCCTATGATATATTATCCGATGTCGGTTTTGATGAATGCAGGCATCAGGGAAATACTCATCATCTCTACCCCGCAGGACACACCTCGTTTTGAGGCCTTGCTGGGTGACGGCAGCGCCTTCGGAGTTGAGCTGTCGTATGCAGTCCAGCCGTCACCCGACGGTCTGGCTCAGGCATTCATCATAGGCGCCGATTTTATAGGCAACGACACTGTGGCAATGGTGCTTGGCGACAATATATTTGCCGGTCACGGATTAAATAAACGCCTAAAGGCTGCCGCAGAAAATGCAGAATCAGGCAAAGGCGCAACCGTTTTCGGCTATTACGTTGACGACCCTGAGCGTTTTGGCATAGTTGAATTTGATGCGAACGGAAAAGCGATTTCGATAGAGGAAAAGCCTGAGAAGCCTAAGAGCAATTATTGCGTCACAGGATTGTATTTTTATGATAATAAAGTTGTAGAGTATGCGAAAAATCTAAAACCCTCACTAAGGGGAGAACTTGAGATAACCGACCTTAACCGAATTTATCTTGAGCAGGGCAAGCTCAATATTGAACTTCTCGGCCAAGGCTTTACTTGGCTTGACACAGGCACACATGAGAGTCTGGTTGAAGCGACTAACTTTGTAAAGACGGTCGAACAGCATCAGCACAGAAAGATAGCCTGCCTTGAGGAGATAGCGTATCTCAACGGTTGGATAAGTAAAGAGGATGTTTTAAAAGTCTACGAAATGCTTAAAAAGAATCAGTACGGCCGTTATTTAAAGGACGTTCTTGACGGGAAATATATAGATCCACTTCATTGACGGAGGAATTAGTATGACAATCATTGTTACCGGCGGCGCCGGATTCATAGGAAGCAACTTTGTTTTCCATATGCTTAAAAACTATCCAGATTATCGTATCGTTTGTCTTGACAAGCTTACCTATGCCGGCAATCTCTCAACCTTGGCTCCGGTAATGGACAATGAAAACTTCCGTTTTGTAAAGGCGGATATATGTGACCGTGACGCAGTGTACAAGCTTTTCGAAGAGGAAAAGCCTGACATCATCGTCAATTTTGCGGCGGAAAGCCACGTTGACCGCTCGATAGAAGACCCCGGT
>CAYYGY010000079.1:408-4676 GCA_964471735.1 uncultured Eubacteriales bacterium | reverse complement strand
GATAAACCCTGTTATCCTTGCGGCGGCAAAGATAGCGGGCGTTGATAAGATATTCAAGCTCGGCGGTGCGCAGGCGATCGCCGCGCTGGCTTACGGCACCGAAAGCGTGCCCAAAGTCGACAAGATAGTAGGACCGGGCAATATGTTTGTTGCAGAGGCAAAAAAGCAGGTGTTCGGCAAGGTTTCGATAGATATGATCGCCGGCCCCAGCGAGATACTGATAGTTGCCGACGGCGCGACAGACCCGCGTTATGCGGCGGCAGACCTTTTATCTCAGGCAGAGCATGACAAAATGGCGAGCGCCGTACTGGTCACAGATTCTCAGGAGCTTGCGCTGAAGGTTCAGCAGGAACTGGAAAGGCAGATACCCCTGCTTGAGAGAGCCGATATTGCCAGAACCTCTATCGACAACAACGGCAAGATAATCGTTGCTGACAGCCTTTCTCAGGCAGTCGAGATTTCTAACGAAATTGCGCCTGAGCATCTTGAACTGTGCGTCGATAACCCCTTCGATTACCTCGACAGTATCCGTCACGCAGGCTCGGTTTTTATGGGCAGAAACTGTCCCGAGGCCCTCGGCGATTACTTTGCCGGTCCCAATCATACACTCCCCACCAGCGGTACAGCCAAGTTTTCAAGCCCGCTGTCTGTTGATGATTTTGTTAAGAAAACCCAGTTTACATACTATACGAAAGATGCGCTGAAAAAGGTCGCAAGCGATGTTGCGTATTTTGCTGAGGCAGAGGGGCTTACTGCCCACGCAAAAAGCGCAGTTATACGCACGGAGGATAAATAACAGTGAGTCGTTTTTTCAGTGATAAATACAAAGAACTGACGCCTTACACACCGGGTGAACAGCCGAAAGACGTGCAGTATGTCAAGCTTAATACCAACGAATCGCCTTTTCCGCCCTCTTTGATAGCACAGCAGGCAGCACAGAAAGCGGCACACGATTTGCAGCTTTATTCAGACCCCGAGTGCAGTCAGCTAAACGCAAAGGCTGCTGAGGTGTATGGCGTTTTGCCTGAGCAGATTTTGTTCACAAACGGTTCAGATGAAATACTCAACTTTGCCTTTATGGCATTTTGCGACGCACAGCATACAGCGGTTTTTCCCGATATAACCTACGGGTTTTACCCTGTATTTGCGGCGCTTAACAATATCCCGTTTGAGCAGATACCCCTGCGCGAGGATTTTTCTGTCTGTGTTGATGATTACATCGGCCTGAACAAGACGATTTTTATTGCCAACCCTAACGCGCCGACGGGAATCGCCCTGCCTTTAGCAGATATTGAGGCCATCGTAAAGGGCAATCCAAACAGCGTGGTCGTCGTTGACGAGGCGTATGTCGATTTCGGTGCGGAAAGTGCAGTCAAGCTTGTTGATAGGTATGACAATCTGCTGGTTACACAGACGTTTTCAAAGTCACGCTCGATGGCGGGCGCACGGCTTGGTTTCGGCATAGCCTGCAAGGAGCTTATTCAGGACCTGAATACTATAAAGTTCTCTACTAATCCCTATAACATAAACCGTATGACTATGGCGGCGGGAATCGGAGCCTTGGAGGACGAACAGTATTTTAAAGACAACTGCCGCAGGATAATTGAAAACAGGGCTTGGACTACCGAACAGTTGCGCGGTCTGGGCTTTACTGTGATAGATTCAAGTGCAAACTTTGTGTTTGCAAAGCACCCGAAAATATCGGGAAAAGAGCTGTATTTGCGGCTCAGGCAGAAGGGCGTGCTTGTGCGCCACTTTGATGCCGCAAGGCTTACCGATTTTAATCGCATCACCATCGGCGACAAACAGCAGATGCAGGTGCTGACAGATTCATTGAAACAGATATTGGAGGAAACCCTATGAGAACAGCCGAAATAACCAGAAAAACGGCCGAGACCGACATAAAGCTTTCTCTTTTTCTTGACGGAAGCGGCAAGAGTGAACTTGATACAGGCTGTGGCTTTCTCGACCATATGCTGACCTTGTTTGCCAAGCATGGCAGATTCGACCTGACCGTTATCTGCAAGGGCGATACATATGTGGACGACCATCACACTGTAGAGGATATTGGCATCGCCTTGGGACAAGCGTTTAAAACTGCTTGGGGCGATAAAAAAGGAATCAACCGCTACGGCGATAAAATCCTGCCTATGGACGAGGCGCTGATATTATCCGCCGTTGACCTGTCAGGCAGAGGATATCTGGGCTACGGCGTAAAAATACCCACTGAAAAGGTCGGTACCTTTGATACTCAGCTGGTAGAGGAGTTTTGGCTGGGCTTTATACGCAACGCCGAATGTACACTGCACATCTGCCAGCTTGCGGGAATCAACTCACACCACATCATTGAGGGTATCTTTAAGTCAGTGGCTCGCAGTCTGCGTGAAGCGGTCGCCGTTGATGATGAATGCGCTGATGAAATTCCGTCGACGAAGGGAATTTTGTAATGATAGCTATCGTTGATTACGGGGTAGGAAATCTGTTTTCGCTTAAAAGCTCGTTTGCGGCTGTCGGCGCAGATATTGTCGTCACCGCCGACAAAGACGTGCTGAGAAAAGCGGACAAGATCGTTCTGCCCGGAGTAGGCGCTTTTGAGGACGCCGCGAAGAAACTGCGCGACACAGGGCTCGATGTATCGTTAAAGGAAGCGGCCGCTTGCTCAAAGCCTTTGCTCGGCATTTGTCTGGGTATGCAGTTGTTGTTTGAAAAAAGCTTTGAATACGGCGAGCACGACGGTCTGGGACTGATAAAAGGCACTGTAAAGCCGATTGCGGACGCTGTTTCTGAGGAACTGAAAATTCCGCATATCGGGTGGAATGCCCTGCGGTTTAAGAAGGATAGTCCCCTCTTTGCCCATATATCTGACGGCGACTGCGTCTATTTTGTGCACTCCTATTATGCCGCAGATTGCGGTGAAAGCGTGATAGCGACCGCCGAATACGGCGCACATCTCACTGCCGCTGTGGCACGCGAAAATGTGTACGGCTGCCAGTTTCACCCTGAAAAAAGCGGCAAGACAGGTTTGGCTATATTAAAGGCATTTGCAGAATTATAAGGAGGATAGCGATGCTGATATATCCTGCAATAGATATGTATGAAGGAAAAGCTGTGCGGCTGTTCAAGGGTGACTACGGACAGATGACGGTGTATAACGAACACCCTGAAAACGTGGCAGAGGATTTCAAGCGCCAAGGCGCGACTCATATCCATCTGGTAGACTTGGAGGGCGCAAAAAACGGCACAACGCCGAACTTTGAAACGGTGTGCGCCATCAAGGCCGCGACGGGGCTGTTTTGTGAAATAGGCGGCGGCATACGCAGTATGGAGGTTATCGACAGGTACCTTTCTGCCGGCGTTGACCGCGTGATTTTGGGCACTGCGGCCGTAACAGAGGACGGTTTTGTGTATAAAGCAGTGCAAAAGCACGGCGATAAAATTGCGGTAGGAATTGATATAAAGGACGGCTTTGTCGCCATAAAGGGCTGGACAGAAAAGTCTGAGCTGCAGGCGATGGGCTTCTGCAAAAAAATGCAGGCTTTGGGTGTAAAGACTCTTATCTGCACCGATATTTCCAAGGACGGCGCAATGCAGGGCGCAAACCACGATTTGTACCGTCAGCTCAGCAAAGATCTTGATATGCAGATAATTGCGTCGGGCGGCGTTTCATCAATCGACGATGTTAAAAGATTGGCGGCGATGAATATTCACGGCGCCATAATCGGCAAAGCATATTATACCGGTGCCGTCAGCCTGAAAGAAGCTATCGAGGTGGCCGGATGATAACAAAAAGGATAATCCCGTGCCTCGATGTAAAGGACGGCAGAGTGGTCAAGGGGGTAAATTTCGCAGGCCTGCAGGATGTGTCCTCTCCCGTAAAATTGGCCAAGTTTTACAGTGACAACGGCGCTGACGAGCTGGTGTTTTACGATATTACGGCCTCCTCCGACGGAAGAAAACTGTTTACCGATATACTCTGCGAAACGGCGAAGAGTGTGTTTATCCCGCTAACAGTCGGCGGCGGAATCAACACCGTAGAGGATTTTGACCGCGTACTCAAATGCGGTGCCGACAAGGTAAGCGTGAATTCGGGTGCCATACGCAATCCTCGGCTTGTATACGATGCCGCCAAACTGTACGGCAACCAGTGCGTGGTGCTGTCAGCAGATATCAAGCGTGTTGACGGCGTGTTCCGCATTTTTGCAAAAGGCGGAAGAGAAAACACGGGTATGGAGGCTATCGCGTGGATAAAGCAATGCGTTGACAACGGT
>CAYYGY010000079.1:0-398 GCA_964471735.1 uncultured Eubacteriales bacterium | reverse complement strand
CGAAGTGGTGGTAAACTCTATTGACACCGACGGCGTAAAGGGCGGCTTTGACCTTGAGATGCTGGAGGCTGTGTGTAACGCTGTTTCGGTGCCTGTGATCGCGTCGGGCGGTGCAGGCAAACCGGAGGATTTTATCACGCTGTTCAAGACCCTGCCGAAGGTCGACGCGGGCCTTGCCGCATCTATTTTTCACTTCGGTGAAGTAAAGATACCTGATTTAAAGGCAGAGATGGCAAAAGCAGATATACCCACCAGACTTTGAGGAGAGAATGAAATGATAAATATAGATCAACTGAAATTTGATGAAAAGGGATTGATTCCCGCTGTCGTAGTCGACGCTGTTACAAAGCGCGTGCTGACGCTTGCATATATGAATAGGGAAAGCCTGCAGATATCAA
>CAYYGY010000078.1:0-4678 GCA_964471735.1 uncultured Eubacteriales bacterium | reverse complement strand
AGGTTCGCGAGAACATAGGTATGGTGTTCCAGCAGTTTAACCTTTTTGCCAACAAGACCGTTAAGCAGAACATTATGTTTGCGCCCGTTGAGCTTAAGAAAATGACCAAAGAAGAGGCTTCAGCCAAAGCGGAGGAACTGCTCAACCGTGTAGGCTTGTCTGATAAGGCGAACGCCTATCCTCATCAGCTTTCGGGCGGTCAGCAGCAGCGCGTTGCGATAGCGCGTGCGCTTGCTATGAAGCCTGACATCATGCTGTTTGACGAGCCGACAAGCGCACTCGACCCTGAGATGGTAGGCGAGGTTTTGACAGTTATGAAAGAGCTTGCCGCTGAGGGTATGACGATGGTCGTCGTTACCCACGAGATGGGCTTTGCCCGTGACGTTGCGGACAGAGTTATATTTATGTCTGATGGTGTGATTGTTGAAGAAGGCACACCAAGCCAGCTTTTTGATTCACCGCAGGCACAGCGTACCAAAGATTTCCTTGGATGCGTACTTTAATTAAAACAACATAAAACCGCCGCGCCTTGTATAGGCGCGGCGGTTTTGTTATATCATACGCGGTCATAATGTTTGACTTCGCTAATGCTGCGAGGTTATACCATCGCATTACCCATACCGGACGCAGATATGGCAACAAATTTGTAATTATTGGTAACGATTTTGTTGTTTGTAACACATACTGATCAATGATATATTGAAAGTAGAACAAAGGAGTGATCTGTATGAAAAAAGCAGCGTTGTTTATGGTTATTATTTGTGCTTTAACGCTTTGCGGCTGTTATGATAAGACTCCTTCAAGCACATCCGGCCAAACGGGTTCGACACAAGGACAAATCATTTCAAACAATAGTTCTGACAACCGGTATTATTTTTACACTAATGAAACCGACAAAAATGGTTGCTATGATATTTCTTTGTTTGAGAAATCTGTATACAACAGTGACACAGAGTGTTGGTATCCGGCTGATGAAAATTTCAAAAATTACAGCCAATATACCGAAAAAAATGGATATACAACCTTAACCCCTTCAGATAATGTGTCTGCAATTTTGGCATTTAAGGCCCCTGCTGACGGTAATTACCGATTTGAACTCTGCTATAATGTAACTACTGTTACACAAAGTTCTGATGGAGTTACAGTTTCCGTATACGCACACGATACAAGACTTTACTCCAGACAAACTGAATCTGCTGAAGAAACTTTTACCGAAATCGTGACCTTAAACGCAATGCTTAAAAAAGATCAGTATTTCTCCATAATTGTAGACCCCAATAAAGACAGCATTGGCGATTTGTGCAACGGTATATCAGTTGAGGTTTTTCACACCCTGACAACCTATGTAGACAATAAAAACGCCTGGTGCTTTGGCCCGAGCTATGTAAATGGAGACGGTGCAACACAGGGGGCAAACGGCTGGTATATCCTTGCGGCCGATGCTGATGATTTATCCGCCCTGTCCGACCTGAAAGAGTGTTTGTTTGTGCCTTCTGATACCTCTTATACCAAAGAGACCGAGGGTAAATGGATACCTGCAGACTTTACTGATGATAAAAACAACAGCGACTTGCAGACATTTATATACACCTCAACTGGAATTATAATGCCTGAAATTGGTGAAACGTGCCGTACTGTTGCCATAGCCTTTAAAGCCCCCGAAGACGGCGAATACCGTATTGACCTATGGGCCGACAAATACAACGCTATGGGAAGTGCTCCAAATGATATAAAACTATCGTTATATGCAAACGAAACACTAATTAAAGAAATAAATGCCGAAGAAATCTTAAAATCCGCCTCTTGTGTTGAGGTAACACTTAAAAAGGATCAACAATTTATTTGTCTTGTCGATACTAAAGACAAAGATAGCTTTATTACAGATTTTTCCATCCTTGTCCAAAAAGAAGGGACGTGACTTTCTGCTGACCGGAACTATAACCCAATAGCAAGATATGCTTTATTAAAGAGGAGTGATCTGTATGAAAAAAATTATAATTTTACTTTTTGCTTTTTGGATGATTTTTTGTCTTGTGGGGTGCAGTAAAACTAATACATCTAACCAAAACAGTGTTACAGAAAGTTCGGTAATAAACAATGCTGAAAATACAGTAACGTTTCAAGAAGATAATGATATTTTACTTTCGGTCTTATATAATAAAAAGCCCTTTATTACTACAAAAAGCACAACTGTCTATCTGAAAGATTATAAGCCTTTTTATAAATACTCAGAAGATGTTGATTATTACGAAAAAGATGATGTTTTTGTCCCCCGTGATTACACCTTTGTAGATTTGGATAACGACGGTAAGAAGGAGCTTGTAGTTGCAGAAGCACCGTATGCTGATACCTATTTAATTCTTCGTAAAGAGGATGAAAAAATCTACGGCTACAGTTTATATATTCGATGGTTTCAGTCTTTAAAACAGGACGGAAGTTTTATAGGTTCCGGCGGTGCACTAATCCATGATTATAATACTATAAGCTTTAATGAAAATACGTATGATATATCTACCATTGCAAAATATTATTTAGAGCCTGATTATGAAAAATCCGTCTTTGAAATCAACGGTAAACAAGTTTCATTGGAAGAAATCGAAGAATTTACAGAAGAATGGGATAAACGCCCTGACGCAGAATGGATAGGATTCGAGCAAACAAACTAACACAAAAAACCGGTCTTCTCCTCAGCGGCAGCGCCACCGCCAACAGTAATACACCGCATAGGCAGATGTGCTTTCTAATCTATATTTCAAACTATCAGATTTTAACTCTGAAGGGCTTGCGGCCGCTCAAAAACACAGCGGCGAATATGTAAAGATAGATTCAGGCGGAAATGAAACGATTATTACAGAACAGGAATATTTAAATTTTGTCGATGGAAATCAGATTGATAGTGTGCAAGCGCCTGTGTCAAACAACATCGAAGGCTTGGCGGCAACCGGTTATATTTACGAAGGACTTGCTTTATATGTAAAAGAAACAGATGACGGTAGTTATCTGCTTGGACTGGTAGATGAAAACGGCAATATAATTATTCCGGCATTTATTCCTATTACATTTAATCCTTTTAACTATAAGCTGTCGATGAATGAAGATGTTGCTGTTATTAATGACAACGGGTTTATTGGAATTGTTACTATCACACGCTCTTGATGATTTTGATTGGCTATTGAATACTGAAACGGAGTTGTAAATTCAACTCCGTTTCTTTTAATTGTGTAACGAATACTACCGGCACTGCCGATAGTATTCGTTACACAAAAAAATCGGTGCACGGTAAACCGTACACCGACCCATATTCACACTTCGCCTTTTGGCAAAATGCTTATGTGCGTTTACGCTTAAATTACTTAAGCTCGATCTTAGCACCAACTTCTTCAAACTTAGCCTTGATAGCCTCAGCGTCGTCTTTAGAAGCAGCTTCCTTAAGAGTCTTCGGAGCAGCGTCAACGAGAGCCTTAGCTTCGCCGAGACCGAGACCGGTAACTTCACGAACAACCTTGATAACCTTGATCTTCTCTGCGCCAACGTCAGCAAGAACAACGTCAAACTCGGTCTTCTCCTCAGCAGCAGCGGCAGCGCCACCGGCAACAGGGCCGGCAACTGCAACAGCAGCAGCGGCAGATACGCCAAACTTTTCCTCGATAGCAGATACGAGCTCGGAAAGCTCAAGAACAGTCAATTTCTCAACTTCAGAAACAAGGGCTTCAATTTTCTCAGATGCCATTTTAATTTACCTCCAAAAATAGTTTGTTTTTGTTTTTAATTATTCAGCAGCTTCAGCTGCGGGTGCCTCTCCGTCCTTATCGGCAACAGCCTTGATAACGCGGGCAAAGGCAGCGATGGGTGCCTGAAGCACGTTGCACACGGTTGCAAGCAAAACCTCTCTTGAGGGCAGCTTGGACAGTGCCTCGACCTTTGCAAGATCAATAAGCTCTCCGTCAAGGAAGCCTGCCTTAACGGTGAAGTTATCGTGAGTCTCAGCAAACTTGCAGAGGATACGCGCTGCAGCGACATAATCGTCGGCGCTGGTTGCAAGAGCGGTGGTACCGTTAAGTACGTCGTCAAGTCCAGCAAGAGCGGTGCCTTCAACAGCCAGATGGAGCATTGTGTTCTTTACAACGTTGTACTCAACACCTGCCTCACGAAGCTCTTTACGCATCTTGGTGTCGTCAGCAACGTTGATTCCCTCATAGCTTACCAAAACACCTGCGATAGCGCCGTCAAGACGAGTCTTGAGCTCAGCAACTTGGGCTTTTTTAGCCTCTAAAACCTTCTCACTTGCCATTTTTTGTATTTCACCTCCGTTGCATAGAAAATGCCTGTCCCCGACGGGAACAGGCATTAAGACGCAACATAAAGTAATGTCAAATCTAAATTCCTCTCCCTCGGCAGGCGGACTAGCCATTATATCGCAAAAGCGAAACCTGCTGTCTTAGGTCAAGAACAGCATTAGAATATTATCACAAACCAAACGTTATGTCAAGCGTTTTAGCCAACTTTGTTCGGATTGATCTTGATTCCGGGGCCCATAGTAGTAGCAACTACGCAGGAACGGATATACTGGCCCTTAGCAGACTCAGGCTTTGCCTTAACGATAGCGCCAAGAAGGGTATCGAAGTTCTCCTGAAGCTTTTCTGCTCCAAAAGAAACCTTGCCGATCGGGCAGTGAATG
>CAYYGY010000077.1:0-4726 GCA_964471735.1 uncultured Eubacteriales bacterium | reverse complement strand
TCTTACGGCTAAATGGAAAACCTTTGCTTTAGGTGAAATCAAATATGACGAAGCAAAGCTCGCTATAAGTGTAAACGACGAGATTACAGCCGATCTCTTCGGTGCTATTTGCATTGATACAAACGGACAGAAAGCTGAATTTACAGTCACCGTCAGCGGCACGCAGGCTGCCGGAGAAACTATCTCCGTACGCCTTGTAGCTAAGAGTGGAAGCAAGACGAAGCAGGTAACGATTACCGGAATTAAAGTTTACGGTGCTCCCACGCTCAACTTTGATAATACCGTAAATTACGTCAATCTTGTCGGCGGTATGACTGCTACTCATTTCAGCGCAAGCGGAACCGATACCTTTGGCGAAACTTGTGAAATTCGCATTCGCATTGACGGTGAAGACATTGCGGGAAAATCCGTTACGGTTATTATTGAATCGGTTGACCCGGCAGGAAATATTACCGCAGGCTACGTTTATAACGTAAAGGCTTACGGTCTGCCCGAAATTACCTATAACGAGGGCAAGGCGGCAATCAGTGTAAACGATACCTTGAACGCAGAGCTTTTTGGAGCAGCTGCAAAGGATAGCTTTGGAGAGCCTCTAACTGTTACTGTAAGCAAGTATAGCGGAACTGTAAGCGCGGGTAACACCATGACAGTAAGAATCAGCGCAACTGACTCCAAGGGCAACGTAACTAATATTGACCTTCCTTGCAAGGTTTATGGTAATCCAACTGTTTCAAACGCAACTAAAACCGACGTTAAGGTAAGCGACAGAATAACTCCGTCACTTCTTGGAATAACCGCAGTTGATACTTTTGACGAAGCTCTCGACGTAGTGCTTTCGGTTAAGAGCGGCGAGCAGACTGCCGGCACCGTTATGCTAGTTACCGCAACCGTTACCGATATTACGGGCAACGTTACAGTCAAAGACTACCGGCTTAAAATTTACGGCACACCTACCGTATCTTATAACAGAGGCGGAGTAAAGCTTAACGAAGCCGTAACAACCGAAAGTCTTAACGCTGCCGCTTACGATAGCTTTGGCAATGCTCTTACGGTAAGCGCAAGTCTGAAATCCGGTAACGTTTCAAAAGCGGGCACCTACGTTGTATATACGCTTTCAGCAACCGACGCGGCAGGTAATACCTACAGTATTGAAACGTTAGCACTCGGAGTATATGACGGAGCGGATATAGAACTGAAGTTTAGTCAGTATATGTCCGATATAGCAAGGCTTGCAAGCGATGGCAGCGAGTTTGACGCTTCATCGAGTGATACCTTCGGCAATCCCTGCGATATAACTATTGAGGCGGCTGACGGCGCAGCACTTGTCGGTGGTACTGCCGTGGATATAGTCCTCGTTGCTACCGATGCCGCCGGAAACAGAAAGCTTGGCAGCACAATTTCAGGCATTAAGATTTATGATATGCCGAAGGTAATGTTTAACGAAGATAGTTTTGTAATATCAGAAGATACCGATGTTAGCTTCCTCTTCACTGTCTATGACAGCTTTGGTGAAGAACTGTATGCTGAAGTTGTTGTCGAGGGGGAGCAGCAGGCGGGTAACACTATAATAGCAACCATTACCGCAACTGATGATGCCGATAATACATTGAATAAACAGTATGCTTTAGGTGTATCACCTTATGAAAAAACATTTGTTGAGCTTTATGTGGACGGACAACTTTGGCAGGCGCTCTTTAATCTCGATGCTAAAGAATATACTTTACCAACTCATGCATTAAATGAGAATTTAGTAGCTTATTGGTTTGACGAAACTGGTGTACAATATTCCGATGCTAACGGAAATGGATTGGTGACATTATCTGGACACGTTAAGCTCTATTGCACGTATTATATTCCTATTGACACTGTAGAACAATTTAAAAGCATATCTATGGACGGTAATTATGTTCTTTTATCTGATTTAGACCTTAATGGTGCAGAGTGGGTTCCGCTTGGTACAAGTACCGCACCCTTTAGGGGCGTGTTTGATGGACAAGGCCATCTTATCTCTAATTTCAAGATAGCTGGAGAGGAAGAATACGCAGGCTTATTTGGATATAATGCAGGAAATATAATGAATCTCGAAGTTGAAAATTTTGTTATATATTATATTGAGTCTGGCAATTATTCCAGCTTCGGCAACTATTACAGATACAACTATGCAGGCGGCTTGGTTGGTTATAATGAAAGTGGTACAATAATGAATTGTTACGCAACAGGTGACATAACTAGCTCCATACACATCTCCGTCAGTGCCAACACATACAGCTATAGCTACGCAGGTGGTTTGATTGGTTATAACAAAAATGGTACAATAACGAATTGCTATGCAACGGGTGACGTAAATAGCTACAACTCCACCGGAAACCACGCCCAAGCTACCTCAAGCTACAAAAGAAGTTCCAGCTACAATTATGCAGGTGGCTTGGTTGGTTATGACGAAAATGGTACAATAACGAATTGCTATGCAACGGGTGACGTAAATAGCACTAGTATCGCCACATCTTGGTACGGTAGCATCGCAAGCTGCAGCTTTGCAGGTGGCTTGGTTGGTTATGGCGAAAATGGTACAATAACGAGTTGCTATGCAAAGGGTGACATAACCAGCTCTACTGACCGCTCTAACTCTAGCAGTTATATGTGTAACAAAACAGGTGGCTTGGTTGGTGGTTACTTGGGTACAATAACAAATTGCTATCGCTATAGTGAGCAGAGCTTCGTAGTAAAAATTGGTGATACTATTACCTATTCTGCAAATAATACTGTAGGTGATACAGTCGATATGACTACACTACAGTCTGTTAGTTTCCACGCTGACACGCTCGCTTGGTCTGCTGATGATTGGAGCTTCCTTGAAGGTGATTTCCCCACATTGATTGGTGTCGAATAACAATTTAATTTATAGAATATGGAAAGGAGGAGATACTTTATGGGAATTGATTATACACCACCGTCGCACATCGAAAAGGTCGTTGAGGATATTAATAAAGGTCAAGAGTTGCAGGATGTAACAAATACAATTGCGCAGGTCATTGCAGATACATTGGAATATTTATCAAAGGACGATGAAGAAGATAGCGATGGTAACGAAGAAACAGAATGAAATTTCTGTTAAATAACACCAATTTTTGCACTATAAGATATGCCATTACTTTTCCAATTGGCTGTAGCAAAAATGCTAGAATAACTAACTGCTACAGATATGATTTACCCAAAATTAAAGTTATAAAATCAATGGCAACATATCAATAATAACAGTTGACTTGAAGTTGTTAAAAAATGAATAAAAACAGGGCAGAGTTGCTAGTTTAGCAAATCTGCCCATAAAATTTTACGCTTTATTTTCGGAGCCGAAAAGACGGATTTTACGCTTTACGGCTTCTTTTATGTACTGTACTTTTAGATTTCTCGTTTCGAGGTAGCCGATACCTTTTTCTAGACCCTCGCGCATAGCGCGCTCACCGGCAAGGCAGAGGTCGGTGAAGATATTGACCTTTGCGATACCTTCTCTTACCGTGTTCTTGAAGTCGTCGTCAGAAAGTCCGCTGCCGCCGTGGAGAACGAGCGGAGTGTCGATTTTTGCTCTTATCTCTTTAAGGCGCTCTATATTGAGCATCGGCTTAGTCTTATAAACTCCGTGCGCCGTGCCTATAGCTATCGCGAGAGCGTCAACTCCCGTTGCGTTTACGTATTCCTCGGCTTCCTCGGGTGTGGTGTACATATCGGTGAGAAGGTTATCGTTTACGTCCGCGTTTCCTACGTGTCCTATCTCACCCTCAACGCTTGCGCCGAATGAATGAGCAATCTTTACAATCTCGCGGGTCTCTTTGAGATTCGTTTCGTAGTCCTTTGTAGAGCCGTCAAACATAACCGAGCTGAAGCCGAGCTTTAAGGCTTCCATGCATCTGTCAAAGGTAAGTCCGTGGTCGTAGTGAACGACTACGGGAACAGAAGCGCGCTTTGCCGCCGCGATAACAGAGGGAGCGATAAGCTGTAGTTCTCCGTAGGGGAGAAGTATTTCCGCTGTTCCTATAACCACGGGGGAATTAAGATCCTCTGCCGCCGCTATAACCGCTTCGAGCATATCCGAATCGGTAGTATTAAATAAACCTACCGCGTAGTGACCCTCCTGTGCCTTTTTTAAAACGTCATTAAGATTTACAAGCATATATTTTTCCTCTTAAGCTTATTTTTTAAATCGTTTATATCTTCTTCCGTCCCTACCCCGCTCGTTGCATCGGGGGTCGAGAGTGCGGTAACCGCAGTGCCTGCGGCAAACTCCAAAATCTCCTTATTCGAAGCGCCCTCGTAGATTTTCACAAGAGCACCGGCGCAGAATGCATCGCCCGCACCCGTCGTGCCCTTAATAAAGTCCTCAGGAAGCTCGTATGACGGCACGGCAACGAAGCCACTATCCGAAAGGCAAACTCCGACGTCGGGCTTGTGTATAATTACTCTCTTTTTAACGCCGAGCTTTCTGAGCTTTGAGCATATTTTTTCGAGGTTTTCATTAGTTGGCTCAATGCCGGTCAGCATTCCCGCCTCGGTCTCGTTGATTATAAGGTTATCCGTATATTCAAGAGCGGGGAGAACTAGAGAATATCTATCCGAGCTTTCGCTGACGAGGTCTATCGAGGTCTCGATTCCGCATTCGCTTGCGGCTTTGAGTATTTTAACTCCGTCACCTCTGTCAATCCTGTCGAGAAGCAAAAAATAGCCGAGGTGC
>CAYYGY010000076.1:0-4833 GCA_964471735.1 uncultured Eubacteriales bacterium | reverse complement strand
CATTAGCGTCGGGTACGTGAACAGCCCTGGGTTTACGTTATCAGCGTGTTTTGCCGACTTGTCTTTAAACTGCTTCATTCTTGAAAGGTCTCCGTACTGGGTGTCGCAGTTTAAACGCCACGCCAGTTGAGAGTGTTCGGGTACCTGCGACTGAAGCGCAATAATGCTTTTTTCAGGGTCAAGACCGATAGCGATAAGCAGAGCAAAAGTGCTGCGTATCTGCTCGCGCAGTTTTGCCGGCTCCTGACGTACTGTTATGGCATGAAGGTCAGCAACCATATACATCGTATCGAATTCGCCGCTTTGTTGCATAGCGACCCAGTTTTTAAGCGCACCGAGATAATTTCCCAAAGTAAGCATACCGCTTGGCTGAATGGCGCTGTAAACTCGCTTTTTGTTTTCGTTTTCCATTTTACAAACCTCACAAACTATTCTAAAAGTTTTAAAAGTATCTGCAGATATTCATCATATGCCTCAGTCTTACATATAGATGATTAGTGGCTTGATTTATTTGAGTTTAGAAAGGGAAAAGGCCCTTACGTTTTCAGCCATAGAACGAAGCAGTTCTGTATCCAGACGGGTCATACCGGTCTTGCAGTCGTCGGAAAGCGCATCATATGCGGCTTCGTATTCGTCAATTTTTTCATAAACCGCGCTGATGGTCGTGTTGCCTGCGTACATATTATATATCTCGCTGTACATCTGGTTGACTGTTTCAATGTATTTTGTTTCCTCGCGCACAAAAAGGTCGTACTGGCCCATATAAGTGAGCGCCGTTTTGATGTACTCAATATCGTCATATGATATGGTCTCTGCCTGTTCAGGCAGGTGGGCAGCAAGGTCGCTGTTAACGACATAAGTCTGTGCAAGAGCCATTTCGTTGTTTTGCTTAATCTTAACAGTGTTGGACCAGCTTTGCGTATCCTCGATAGGTGTTGGATTCCCCGTTTTCTCCTCAAAGCAGGAGGTAAAGCACAGCAAAGCCGTAACGCTGATAAGGACAACCGCTAAAATTTTCTTCATATCTCATTACCCTCGTAAAGAAGTTTTAATTTCATTAACGCAATCTGCGTTTTTGCATCTTTTATCTCGCCGTTAAGTACCATTTCGAGCGCCGATTCAAATTTTACACTGTGCGTGCATATCAGTTCTCCCTCGTCGGGATGGCTTTCCCCTGAGGATATACCTGTTGCGAGAAAAAGATGTATCGTTTCACCGCAGTATCCGGGCGTGGGATACACCTTGCCGAGCGAACGCCAGTTTTCAGCAGTGCAGCCCGTTTCCTCATAAAGCTCGCGCTTGCCGCATTCAAGCGGTTCTTCGCCTATCTCAAGCTTTCCTGCAGGAATTTCATATATCACCTCGCCGTAAGGGTGGCGGTACTGTCTGACAAGCCATACACAGCCGTCGCCGTCAACAGCAATAACGCCGACGCCACCGTTATGCTCGACTATCTCGCGCGAAGCCTCGGTGCCGTCAGGCAGGCTTACCTTATCAAAGCGCAGGTTGACAATACGGCCTTTAAACTTGTATTCACTTTTGATCGTTTTTTCGATCATATTCATAATTTATCTACCTTTCGTTGATAAAGCGGATATATCTAAATATAAACGAGGTGTATTGATTTGAGAAATACGGTAAAGGCAGTCGAGCACGATTATTTCACCACCAGAGATGAAATATACTCACTGCTTGGCAAATACCCGTTTTTGCAGATGGAGAAGATCGGCAAAAGCACATGGGGTAAGGAGCTGCTTGCTCTTCGCATAGGCAAAAGGCAAAGCTATGTTTTGTATACAGCGGGATTTCACGGCACGGAAAGAATATCGTCTGCGGTGTGCCTGCGGTTTGTCGAACAGGTGTGCCACGCTATAATGGTGGGCGGCGATGTTGCCGGCATACCTGCAAGGCGGGCGTTCTCGGACAGAGGCCTGATTGCCGTGCCTCTTGTAAACCCTGACGGGGTCGATATAGCAATTCACGGAGAAAAATCCTGTATGGATAACGGCAGGGTAAAAAGGCTGTGCTCAGGACATTTCGAGATTTGGAATGCAAACGCCAGAGGTGTTGATATCAACCATAACTTTGACGCCGGCTGGCACCGCCTTAGACAGCTTGAAAACGAGGCAGGTATTTTCGGCCCTGCACCGACAAGATTCGGCGGTGACTCACCTCACAGCGAAGCGGAAACGCTGGCACTTACCGGCCTGTGCAGTAAAGCGCACTTTTCCCACGTTGTTGCCCTGCACACGCAAGGCGAGGTAATATACTGGAACTACGGGCAAAACACGCCCGAACGCGCCAAACGAATGGCAAAGATAATGTCAGCCTCAAGCGGCTATGCTCTCGAAGAACCTATGGGCCTGTCATCAATGGGAGGCTTCAAGGACTGGTTTATAGAAAAATATGGGCGCCCCGGCTTCACTATAGAGCTGGGCAAGGGCAAAAATCCATTGCCGCCAAATGCCCTCGATGACATATATAACAGAGTAGAAGAAATGCTGATGCTGACACTGGTTATGTAATTATAACAGATAAAACCGTGTTTGTAAACAACCTAAAACACATACAAAAGGGTAAAATTAGGCTTAATATCTTGAAATATTTGTGCTTTGTGTAGTATAATAACAAGGTATATATTCTTTCGCCGCTATCATTGGGTGACGAAAGCACTAAGGAGAATTTAAAATGAGCGAAAAGTTTTACATCACAACAGCCATCGCCTACGCTTCGCGCAAGCCGCATATAGGCAACACATACGACATAGTGCTGGCCGATATGATAGCCAGATTCAAGCGTATGCAGGGATATGATGTTCATTTCCTGACCGGCTCAGACGAGCACGGTCAGAAGATCGAGGAGTGTGCAAAGGCTCAGGGTATGACGCCGAAGGAGTACGTTGACGGTATCGCCGCCCAGATAAAGGCCGTGTGGGATTGTATGGACGTTACATACGACCGCTTTATACGCACGACCGATGAGGACCATGAGGCCGCCGTCAAGGCAATTTTCAAAAAACTTTATGAGCAAGATGACATCTATAAAGGCACCTACGAGGGAAAATACTGCGTGCCGTGTGAGTCGTTTTTTACTGCATCACAGCTTGTTGACGGCAAATGCCCGGACTGCGGCAGAGAGGTAGCCGATGCTCAGGAGGAGGCATATTTCCTGCGTCTTAGCAAGTATCAGGACAGACTTATGAAATATTACGAGGACAATCCTGATTTCTTCCGTCCCGACTCAAGACGTGCGGAGATGGTCAACAACTTCCTTAAGCCCGGACTTGCAGATCTGTGCGTTTCGCGCTCGTCTTTTAAATGGGGCGTGCCGGTCGAGTTTGATGACCGCCATGTTATCTATGTCTGGATAGATGCGCTTTCAAACTATATAACCGGTATCGGATATAATCCTGACGGCAGCAGCAAGATGTACGGCAAATACTGGCCTGCAGACCTGCACGTTATCGGCAAGGATATCGTCCGTTTCCACACTATATACTGGCCCATAATCCTTATGGCGCTCGGCGAGCCGTTGCCCAAGCAGGTGCTCGGCCATCCTTGGATGCTCTTCGGCGAGGACAAGATGAGCAAGTCCAAGGGCAACGTCATATACGCAGACGAGCTGGCTTCGCGTTTCGGCGTTGACGCCGTGCGTTACTACCTGCTCAGCGAGATGCCGTTTGCGCAGGATGGCTCGATAACCTACGAAAGCTTTATAAACAGATATAATACCGATCTTGCCAACACCCTAGGCAACCTTGTAAACCGCAGTATCACTATGGCAAACAAGTATTTTGACGGCGTTGTAACAAGGCCCGAAACCGCAGATGAGATTGATGCCGACCTTATTAAGACCGCCAAAAAGACGGTGGAAAAATATATGGGTTTGATGAACGAATACCGCAACGCTGACGCTGTTGCTGCGGTGATGGAGCTTGCAAAGCGGTGTAACAAGTACATTGACGAAACGGCACCTTGGGTGCTTGCAAAAGACGAGGCGAGCAAGCCCCGTCTGAACGCGGTGCTTTACAATCTTGTTGAAAGCATAAGGATACTGGCTGTTTTGTTAACTCCAATGACCCCTTCTACCTCAAAGGAGATAGTCCGCCAGCTTAACATCGACGAAACAGGTGCGACGCTTGACTCTGTTCTCGGCGGGTTTGGACTTTTTGACAGCCTGAAAGTCGGTCAGGCAAGTCCGCTTTTCTCAAGGATAGACACCGAAAAGACGCTTGCTGAACTTGCAGACCGGATGAAGGCTTCAGCTGAGCAGGCGCAGGAAAGCAAGGCGGCGGAAAACACCGTAAAATTCGAGCAGATATCTATAGATGATTTTGCCAAGGTTGAACTCCGCGCCGCTAAGGTAGTTGAGTGTGAGCCTGTAAAGAAGGCGAAAAAACTTCTCAAGTTGACCCTTGACGACGGCAGTTCGTCTTTGCGTACGGTCGCATCGGGCATCGCGCAGTATTACACTCCCGACGAGCTGATAGGCAAAACGGTGGTCGTTGTTGCCAATCTTAAGCCCGCAACCCTTTGCGGAGTTGAAAGCTGCGGTATGATACTTGCGGCCGACAGCGCAGACGGAGTAAAGGTTATCTTCGTCGACGGCGTTGAGCCGGGCGCAAAAATAAGATAAAACAAAAAGGCTTTCCTGAGGAATCAGGAAAGCCTTTTTGTTTGGTTAAAAGAAAGCCCACGACTGTGTCGGCAGGGCGAAAAAGGCTCCCTTGCCTAAAGGGAGCTGGCAAAACTGCAGGTTTTGACTGAGAGATCGTCTTCTTTCTTTGCGCTAATGCCGCGCAGGCACCTTCTTTCTCGCGTGAGAAAGAAGGCA
>CAYYGY010000075.1:0-4884 GCA_964471735.1 uncultured Eubacteriales bacterium | reverse complement strand
CATAATGTCTTCTCCGTTTCATCGGCCGTAAAGTTCGGCCAGATGTTTTAGTTTTGATACAATCGAGTCGCTCAGATCCGCCTTTGACAATCGCCACCGCCAGTTGCCCGTAGCCGTAGACGGTGTGTTCATTCTCGCCGACGAGCCGAGTCCGAGCACATCCTGCATCTGGACTATCGCCAAATTGCACACCGACGAATAGGCAAGCCTCAATACTCCCTCGTGCGCCTGATTTTTAGATCTCACACAGGCATAGTCGGCAACCAGATGCTGTTTTTCGGGTGACAGCTTCTGATACCAGCCCATAACGGTGTCGTTATCGTGTGTGGCGGGATAGATGACCGAATTTTTTTCCAGATTGTGTGGCAGATAGATGTTTGACATATCACTGTCGAAAGCAAACTCCAGCACGCTCATCGTGTGATACCCCGTACGCTTTAAAAGCCTGTCGACCGACGGGTGTGCCACACCTGAATTTTCGGCAATTATATCGGTGTCGCCGCGCTCCTCGTCAAACGCGTCGGTAAGGCGTCTGCCCGGCCCTCTGCGCCACCGCCCCGAAGCAGATTCCTCGTTATCGGCCGAGATACTGTAATACCGCGCTATTCCGATAAAGTTGTCTATCCGCACGGCATCATACATAAGCGAGGCCTGCGCGATTCGTTTTCGCCACCACGAAAAGCCGTCACTGTTCATATATTCCCAGTTGTAAAGCGGATTGCCCCACCGCTGTCCCTTATCACCTGACGAATCGGGAGGCACGCCTGCGATCTTCTTCGGGCGCAGGTCGCTGGAAATATCAAACTGCTCAGGCCTTACCCAAAAATCGGCGCTGTCAGAGGCAACGTAAATAGGCATATCCCCGATTATTTTTATGCCGCGACTGTTTGCATATCTGCGAAGCTCGTACCAGTCCCTGAAAATTTGGTACTGACAGAACTTGTTGAACATTATCTCGTCCCTCAGCCTTAGTGAATACTCCTCTATCGCGTCAGGCTCGCGGCGGCGTATATTGTCAGGCCACGTAAGGCACGATCTCATACCTCTGTCACGCTTGAGCGCCATAAAAAAAGCAAAGTCGTCAAGCCAGTACGCGTTTTCATTTTCAAATGCTGAAAAATCTTCGTCCGGCCTAAAGCGTGAAAACGCCTTTTTTAACAGCAAGGGCCTTTCCCTTGAAATTACGCTGTAATTTACATACCGGCCCTTGTCTGCGGGCAATTCGCTTTGGCGCAAGAGCCCTTCTCTTTTCAGCCGCTCGATGTCGATATAATACGGGTTGCCGGCAAAAACCGAAAAGGGTTGATAGGGGCTGTCTGCGTACCCCGTAGGGCCCAGCGGCAGCACCTGCCAGTATTTCTGGCCCGACTCGCACAAAAACTCGACAAACTCTGTTGCCGCCTCGCCCAGAGTGCCTATTCCTCCGCCGCTCCACAAAGCGCTTATCGGCATAAGTATTCCTGCGCCTCTTGATAACATTTTCTCACCGCTTTCGACGCTGTTTTAATTATCTTTTGATTTTTGCAGAAGAATATACGGAAAAATTATTGCAACAAAATATGTTTTGAATTACAATAAAGAAAATGTAAGGAGGTGCGGTCTAATGAAAGCAGTTATATTTGACAGATGCACCGTTGTGCGAAACGGCGATGTTGACCTGTCGCCCATCTCAAATCTGACTCAAACCGAGATATTTGACCTTGTAAGCCGCGAAGAGCTTATTGCCGCCGCGAAAGATGCCGACATCATCATTTGCAACAAAGCCGCTGTTGACAGAGAGGTTTTTGAAAAATGCCCCAACTTAAAATATGTCGGACTTTTTGCAACGGGATATAATAACATCGACCTCGATGCGGCTGACGAAAAGGGCGTATTCGTTGCAAACGCACCTAATTATTCGACCGACTCGGTCGCTCAGCAGACCTTTGCGTTTATTCTGTCGCTTGCGACCGGTATGCATAAGTATGATAAAAGCGTTCATTCGGGCGAATGGTGCCGCAGTGCCGCCTTCACATACCTGACCGAACCGATGAGTGAGATAAAAGGCAAAACGCTGGGCATTTTCGGCTTCGGTACGATAGGCAGGGCGGTGGCAAAGATCGCCGAAGCCTTCTCAATGGATATAATAATTCATACAAGGACCGAGCCTGAAAACTGCAGATACGAATCGGTAGGCATTGACGAGCTTTTTAAACGCAGTGACTTTCTTACCCTGCACTGTCCGCTCAATCCTCAGACGCAGGGTGTTGTCAACAAGCGGACACTTTCCCTTATGAAGCCTACAGCCTACCTTATAAACACCTCACGCGGCGGGGCGGTTGTCGAGCAGGACCTGTGCGACGCACTCAATTCAGGCGTTATCGCAGGCGCAGGCATAGACGTTGTTTCAGTTGAGCCGATGCGAGAGGACAATCCCTTGCTGAGGGCGGCAAATCTGCTGGTCACTCCGCACACGGCATGGGCCGCCGTCGAGGCTCGGCGCAGGCTGATAGACATAGTTGCCGACAACCTTGCGGGCTTTTTATCAGGCACACCTAGAAACATTGTAAATTCTCCCAAGGCGGTGAAATAATGGGATACGCTTTCAAAGACGGCGAGCTGCGCCGTTTACAACTGCGCACGCTCGATATGCTGCTGGATTTTCAGCGGTTTTGCGACAAAAACGGCCTCACCTTTTTCCTTTGCGGCGGTTGCTGTATAGGCGCTGTGCGAGAGGGCGGTTTCATCGAATGGGATGACGACGCAGATGTTTTTATGCCCAGAGATGACTATGAAAAACTGGCAGAAATATGGTCGGACACCGACAGATATGCCCTCTTACGTTCAGACTCAGAGCACTGGTACGGTAACATTTTTACGACCCTCGTCGACAAAACGACTGTCTGCATCAGAGAACAGACAAAAGACATAGATATGCCTCACTCGATTGCCATCGACATCTTTCCCCTTGACGGCTGTCCAAGCGGCATAAAAAGGCTGTGGCAAAAGGCAAACGCCCTTATCTACTCGCTCTACCTTGCGCAGACGGTGCCCGTAAATCACGGCAAGGCAGTTAAACTGGCAGGCAAGGCGATGCTTGCGCTTGTCCCAAGCCGAAAACTGCGCACACGAATCTGGCTAAAGGCTGAAAAGAGAATGAGCAAATATAAAATCGTCGACTGCGAAAAGATAACCGAGCTGTGCGCAGGCCCTTATTACATGAATAAGGAATACAAAAAAGAGTGGTTCTTATCGGCAGTGCAAAAGCCGTTTGAGGGGCATATGTTGCCCGTTCCGGTGGGGTATGACGGCTATCTGTCGACCGCTTTCGGTGATTATATGACTCCGCCCCCGCCCTCAAAACGTGCGCCTGAGCACGATATAATAAAATTAGAGCTTAATTAAACTTAAGCATAGTCTGCGACCGATAATCACAAACTATGCTTATATAGTTTTAGGAGTTTTTTATGCATATTTATGTTATATTTACAGGCGGAACCATCGGCAGTTCAGTCTCAAACACAATCATCTCTCCCGATGACTCAAGCAGGTACAAGCTGATAAGTAATTTTAATAAAAATTACGGTGGTGTTGAATTTACGCCCGTCGTGCCGTACACGATGCTCAGCGAAAATCTGACCGGCGGCAGGCTGAACCAACTGATAAACTGCGTCAGGGCATGCGTTGACAAAAACCCTGACGGGATAATCGTTACTCACGGCACAGACACACTTCAATACACGTGCGCCGCGCTGGGGTATGTGTTTTCAAAGGCAGGAGTGCCTATCGGAATCGTTTCTGCCAATTACCCGCTTGACGATGAAAGAACCAACGGGCACGAAAACTTTGCCGCAGCCGTCATCGCAATCAAAGGCGGTGTAAGCGGTGTTTTTGCGGCGTACAAAAACTCAGGTCAGTCACCCGAAATACACTGCGCAACAAGGCTGTTGCGCCACATCGAATATCAGGACGCTGTTTACAGCTTAGGCGGTGCAATGGGAAATATACAAAACGGTGCGTATCTGCCAAATCCCGACTTTGTCGCATCAAATGACGCTATTGATGATTTTTGTCCCGATGAACTTGATAAAATCAGGGTTATAATGCTCAATATGTACCCGAACATCGACCTCACCTGCGATATAAACGGTGCAGATGCGGTGTTGATAACGTCCTACCATTCAGGCACGCTTGCAACTGACACGACGCCGCTCAAAAACTTCTGTGCAAAAGCGGCCGAAAACAGTGTGCCCGTTTTCCTGACAGGCGCTTACCAAGGGGATAAGTACGAAAGCGCAAAGGCGTTTGATGACCTAGGCATCAAGGTCTTGCCTAAAATGAGTGCCGTCGCCGCATATGTAAAACTGTGGCTTGCGTGTTCAAGCTCAATAAGCGGCGACAGACTTGATAAGGCAATGCGTGCCTCCCTTTGCGGCGACATTGTCTAACCCCTCTCATTTGCGTTGACAAAAGCAGAAATAAATGATATATTTAACAAATACTAAGATTTTTTGAAGGAAGTTTGTCACTATGCTGGATATTAAATTTGTTAAAGAAAATCCCGAACTTGTTAAAGAGAATATTCGCAAAAAGTTTAAGGATTCAAAACTGCCTTTGGTAGATGAGGCCATTGCCGTTTACGATGAAAAGCTTAAGGCCAACATCACTGCCAGCGACCTTCGCGCAAACCGCAACAAGATAAGTAAAGAGATCGGCGCGCTTATGGCACAGGGTAAGCGTGATGAAGCCGAGGAGAAAAAGGCTTTGGTCAGCCGTCAGGCTGAACAGCTTAAGGAACTTGAGGTAAAGGAAGCCGAGCTTGAAAAACGCCTTACCGAGATAATGATGAAAATTCCCAACATAATCGACAGTTCTGTTCCCATCGGTAAGAGCGATGAGGAGAAC
>CAYYGY010000074.1:0-4887 GCA_964471735.1 uncultured Eubacteriales bacterium | reverse complement strand
TGACAGTGTGAAAGATGGTAAAGATTGTCACTATAACAAGGGCTGTGAGGATTGTTGTTTTGATGGAACGGATATGTGTGCCCGTCAAGAAGGGACTTCGAAATGAAAAAGAAAGCTAACAGGTGCAAGTTCTGCGGGACGAATTCAGGCATAACTGATATTTGTCGGACTTGCAGAGATAAGTGGAAGATTATTAAATCCCGCAAGATCTGGAGAACCGAACATCAGAAGCTGCTCGACGAGATGTCGGGTGAAATTCAACCAGACAATTCAAAAAGGAACTGATTGTTTCCTGTTTCGATATTTACATCAGCATTTTTGATGAATCAACAACACTTAAAAAGAAAGAAGGTAGAAAAATGGATTGGTCAAGTTTTATTCAAGGTGCGATTGCGGGCGCGGTTTTTGGTGGAACGGTAACGCTAATAATATTTGCCGCCATAGTCGCCTCGAGATAAAACCAAAACAACAAAAGACGAGGTGATATAAATGCAAGAGAAAAAAGAACTAACAATAGCAGAAAAAAAGAAACTCCTCAAGTCGTTCTCTATAATTGATAGCAGAGTGAAGTTGCTTAGCACGGAAATTGACAATGAACTATGCAACGCAGCAGCGTCAACACTGTCTTATGCGGACCAACTCAAGATAATGTTAGACGAACTGGAAAGTGAAAGGAACAAGCTATATTCTCTACAGGCGCGTATAATCAAAGCTATCAGCGAACTAAATGATTTACGGGAAAGACAAGTCTTATATTTGAAATACATCGGAATGGATAAAGGAAAAGGACACCGACAACTAAAGCTTTGGCAAATAGCAAAAGAGATGAATTATAGTGAGGACCGTGTTAAGCGGTTTCACACTGCTGGACTGCTACATATAAAGCTATGATAAAGACAACACCACAAAACACCTTTTCTTATGATATTATGCTAATGTGAGGTGATTGGAAAGCCTCAGGGTGGAGCGCCCCTTTTAGACCGAGACAGGCGGGGGTCGGGCGCACAGTGACAATCATTCATTATTCATCACCTTTTTTGTAACAAAGCGCTCCACTTAATCGCGGGGCGCTTTGTTATTAAAAATGACTGCAGGTGGACAAATGATATACAAAAGATGCAGCCGATGCGGCTCACGCCTCCCGGCTGGCCAAAGATGCAAGTGCAATAACCGCCGCAGATATCAAGAAAAGAAGACAGATGATTATTATCTAACCAAGGAATGGGACACAGCTCGGTCGTTGTGTATTGAACAGTGCTTTGGGTTAGACATATTTGCATATTATAACGACAAACTGATACAGTACGGTCACACTGTTCATCATATTTATCCGTTAAAAGACTATTTTTCTATGCGAAAAACGCAAAAAAACCTCATTTATTTAACAGAGCAAAACCACCGTCGCATACACAACATGCTCAAAGAGGATTTTGCTGGCACTATAAAAAAACTGGAAGATTTCAAAACACTCTTCTACGAAGAGTTTTTGAAAGACGGGGGCGGGGTCAAAAAGTTTTAGCCAAACCGTTTCAAACCGCGCCCTTAGAAAAGTTTTCGCAAAATTCTAAATAAAAAATTAGGAGGTGTGGTATGGGAAGAGCACGAAAACCATTGTCAGAACAGAAGGGCAATTTAACCGTTGCTCAGCAGCAAAATATAGAAAGTGCGGCCACGCTGACCGATGTGGGACATGATGATTTTGAAAATGTTCCAAACTGGGTGCAAGGTAAAACGGCAAAAGACGAATACAGACGTCTGTCGAAACTGCTTATTAGAGCTGAGATTGCCGGTGACCTTGATTTAAACAACCTGGGTATATACTGTAACGCTTACGGAATGTACAGAGAACTAGTGAAAAAATCAAAGCACATATCGCCTTGTAAAACTCTGCCCTCCGGTACGACTGTCGTCAACGCTGAGTTCGTAAGCTTAACTGCCCAGATTCAGAAATATACCGATATGATGCTCAAATACGCAGGCAAACTGGGCTTGACTATAGACAGTAGACTCAAAGCGGGCACGCTAAAAGTAAGCAAAATAAATGACGAGATAACAGACGAATTCGGCAACATATGAAAGGTGATACAGGTGCATGACTATAAAGCAAGAGCTGATTGCGTATGCTAACGATTGCATCAGCGACATAATACCGAGCTGCACCAAACATAAATGGGCGTGTCAACGATTTATAAAAGATTTAGGACGCACCGACTGGAACTACTATTGGGACGAGAGTGAAGCCGAAAAGATAGTCAAATGGTTTTCTATGCTCAAGCACAGCAAGGGAGTGCTTGCAGGACAGTTTATTAGTTTAACATCCTCTCAAAAGTTTTTTTTGTGTCAGATATACGGCTGGAGATGCAAAGATAGCGGCCGCAAACGCTTTGCGCAATCATTCAAAGAGGTTGCTCGAAAAAACGCTAAGAGTCAGGAAGAGGCGGGCTGTGTGCTTTATGAGATCGCTGTTGAATCTACAGCAAATGGCGAGATATATGAAGCTTATTGCGCTGGCACCAAACGTGACCAATCTAAAATCATTTTTGACGAGTGTGCAAATTTACTGAGAGGCTCACCTCTTAGGTCAAAGTTCAGGGTTACCAAATCAGCTATCGTACATATCAAGACCGGGTCCTTCTTAAAACCATTGAGCAAAGAGGATGGACGAAGCGGCGATGGTACCAACCCTGCGGTACTGATATTGGATGAATATCATCAACACCCTACGACCGAGTTTTATGACCTTGGCTTGGGTGCCAACACAAAGCAGTCTTTGTTGATGATAATAACCACAGCCGGCAAGGACCTCAATTGTCCATGTCACCAACAGGAATATAAATACTGCACAAATATACTCAATCCCGATGTTGATATAGAAAATGACCGTTACTATGTCGATATTTTTGAAATCGACAAGGGTGATGATATCAACAATCGCCGCAATTGGATGAAAGCTAACCCTGTTCGTATGTCTTACCCTGAGGGTGTTGAAAAAATTGAACAAGCTTACAAAATCGCCTCTGTTCAGCCAGAGAAAATGACGGCTTTTCGTACAAAAATGCTTGATGAATGGGTGCAACAACGTGAACGCGGCTACATGAATATGGCCAAGTGGAAAGAGTGTGAAGTTGAGAAGTTACCCATAGATATAAAAGGTCTGTCGGTTTATGTGGGCTTTGATATGTCTGCAAAAATAGATTTGACCAGTGTAGCTTTTGTAATACCATTCCTTACTGATGATGGAGAAGTAGGATATGTCGTATTTTCGCATAGCTTTATACCAAATCGAGAGCGGCTTGCTGAACGCATCAGCGTTGACCACGCTCCTTATGATGCGTGGGAACGCAATGGATATCTAACAATTACCGAAACCGAAATAGTTGACCAAGCAGCAGTGTGGAGATATGTAGAAAAATTTGTTAAAAAGAACGAGTTAAAGATAGAAATGCTGTGCTTTGACCCTGCTAATGCTAGCAAGATGATGATGGACCTTTCAAATGAAGGATATGACGTTGAAGAGGTTTATCAGTCGTATCGCTCCCTTAATGAGAGTGCTACTGGCTTTCGCGAGCAGGTGTATTGTGGCAATGTGTATTATCTTTGCAATCCGGTACTAAACTTCGCTATGGCAAATGCAGTTGTAAAAACTAGCGACGGCTATATCAAGATAGATAAAGACGCCACTAGACAGCGAGTAGACCCAGTTGACGCACTACTCTGTGCGTTTAAGTTGGCGTTCTATCATGAATTCGGCACTGTGTCCAGCGACCAGTGGCTTGATGAGGAGTAAAAAAATGGGAATATTCAGTCGAAAAAAGAATGAAACTCAAACGGAAACAATGTCACTAAACCCAACTATGAAAGAAATTATGGCTTTCTTCGGGGCTGATGATATCAGTCGGATCGATAGCGTCAGTTTGAATGCTACGACCTATTATGCGTGTATGCAGATCAGGTGCAACGCTATTGCAAAACTGCCGCTAAAGGTCATGCAGGCCAGTGATGATGGTGCAAAGGTGCTATGTAAGCATCAGTTATATCCTTTGCTAAAAATGCGTCCTAACCCCTTCACAACAGCTCACGACTTTTTATTTGCAACCGAGTATCAGCGGCTTGAATACGGCGACGCTTTTTGGGTTAAGGATTTTTCGGGCGGACGTGTTCGGGGCTTATATCTGCTTGATAGCGCCAAAATGAGTATTTTTGTTGACAACACCGGCCTGTTAGGTAAAAACGGTGTTTATTATATCTATGCCGACGGTAGAAAGGGAGAGCTGATATATCGCGAAGATGAGATATGTCACTTTAAAAACTTCGCCCTCGACGGCATCAAAGGTACCCCTATACGCAAATACATAAGCAGCATAATCCAGCAAGAACAGTATTCAACAAATATGGTCAATAAACGTTATAAGAACGGCCTGCAGGACCCTATAATCGTCGAATATGCCGGCGATTTAGATGAAGGACGGCAGAAAAAGATCGTAAAGAAGTTTTCAGCCTACGGCGGTCCGAAAAACGCCGGCAAAGTAATACCCATCCCGTCAGATTTTAAGGTTGTGCAGCTCGCTACAAAGCTGGTCGATAATCAGTTTTTTGAGCTTAGTGGGCTTAATTCGCGAAATATTGCCAATGCGTTTGGCGTCAAGTCATTCCAACTTAATGATTTGACTAAATCTACCTACTCAAACATAGAGCAGCAGAACAGAGCTTTTTACAGCGATACTATGCAAAACGCGTTGACTGCATATGAGCAGGAGATAGACTACAAGTTGTTTGCCGAACCCGACAAAGAGAACGGTATATATGTCAACTTTAATGTTGACGCTATGCTCAGGTCGGATATCGAGTCCTGCGACCCCCATTCAGGCAATGGTACAGAAGATTTCC
>CAYYGY010000073.1:3314-4978 GCA_964471735.1 uncultured Eubacteriales bacterium | reverse complement strand
GGCTACTTTAAGAAGATAACGCCGCAGTCACTGAGAATGAGCGGCGAACACAAGCTCAAAGAGGGCGACGAGATTGTTCAGACGGTCGAATCTCACAACGGTGCCCACTTGCTGTTCTTTACCAACAAGTGTCAGGTCTATAAAACCTATGTGTACGAGTTTGAGGATTCAAAGACATCGGTGCTGGGCGATTTTGTAGCATCAAAACTGGGAATGGAGCCGGACGAGTACCCAAGGTATATGGCTGTCACTGACAGTTATAACGGCAATATGCTTTTCTTTATGGCAAACGGACGGGTTGCCAAGGTAAGTATGGACGCATACAAAACTAAGACCAACCGAAAAAAACTTATCAAGGCTTGCTGCGATAAGTTTGAGATATCTGCCTTTGCTTACGAGCCTGAGGAGTGTGAGTATCTGATAAAATCATCAAACGGCAGAATGCTGTTGTTGCCAACGGCGCTTGTAACCGCCAAGACGACCAAGGATACGCAGGGAGTGATGGTTATGACGCAAAAGCGCAGTCAAACAGTCGTAAGCGCCGTTAAGTACAAGGATGGTATGCTGGCAAAGCCACACAGATACCGCCCAAAGACCTTGCCGTCAGTAGGACAGGTGCTCTCAACCGAGGAGAGAGGCGAACAGTTGTCGTTTGAGTAAAAAACAAAGTCGGAATCGGCTATTGCCGATCCCGACCTGACAACAGTCTGCAAACGCATAGTTTAATTAGCTGTTGTCTGAAAATATTGTTGCCTTAGATATGCTTTTTATACATATATGGCAATTAACTTTTGCGAAAAATAACGAAATATCTATTTTGTGGTTGACAAATGACTTGTTTTAATGTGATAATGAACTGTGAGGTAATGAAATGAGAGTTATAACAGGGTCTGCCAGAGGCAGACGGCTTAAGACGTTGGCGGGTACGGATGTCCGTCCTACATCTGACAAGGTCAAAGAATCTATGTTCAATTGCCTCCAGTTTTGTATTGAAGGCAGACGTGTGTTGGATCTGTTTGCAGGCTCAGGTCAGCTTGGCATCGAGGCTCTCAGCAGGGGCGCTGTCAGTGCACACTTTATCGACGCGTCGAAGGCGTCGGTCGCTGTTGTAAAGGACAACCTTCATACGGTGGGACTCAGCGGCTGTGCCAAGGTGTTTTGTACTGACGCGATTGGTTTCTTAAGACAAACGCCCGACGAATTTGATGTTGCCTTCCTTGACCCTCCGTATTCAACCGGCCTGTTGCAAAAGGCGCTCAGCGCTTTGCCTGCCGTTATGAGCGATTACGGAGTTATCGTGTGTGAGCACCCTGTTGATGAGGAACTGCCTGATGTTGTCGGTGGGTTCGTTAAGGGTAAGATACACCGATTTGGTAAATTGGCGTTTACCGTCTATCGTAAAGAGGACTGATAAAATGAAGGATATTCTTGCTGTCTGTCCGGGCAGCTTTGACCCGATAACTTACGGTCATTTAGACATAATTTCCAGAGCGTCTAAGCTGTTTGCAAAGGTCGTCGTTGTTGTAATGTGCAACGATTCAAAAAAGCCTGTGTTCACTCTTGACGAGCGTGTGAGGATGATTGAGCAGGTCGTAAGGGCTGAAGGACTCGACAATGTTGAGGTCGACTCGTCTGACGATTTGCTCGCAGAGTATGTAAGAAAG
>CAYYGY010000073.1:0-3304 GCA_964471735.1 uncultured Eubacteriales bacterium | reverse complement strand
GTAAGAAAGGTTAATGCAAAGGCTATTGTTAAAGGTTTGAGAGCGGTTTCTGATTTTGAATATGAGTTTCAGATGGCGCTTACAAATAAAAAGCTAAATCCCGATGCGGACACTGTGTTTTTAACAACGTCTGCGGAAAATATGTATCTTAATTCCAGTCTTGTAAAATTACTGGCCGCAAAAAAGGCAGATATATCGGAATTTGTGCCGCCGGTAATACATGATTATATTAAAGACAGGTTAAGCAGAAAGGAAGATTAATTATGAACATGGAAGAATTGCTGGATCAGCTTGATGAATTGCTTGATAAGGGAATGAGATTCCCCGGAGGCCGTACGGTAGTTGAACTTGAGAAGGTAAAAATTCTTATTGACGACATGCGTTTGAATATGCCGCAGGAAGTCAAGCAGGCGAGAGGCATCGTTGCTGACCGTATGGACATAATCAATAACGCTAAGCGTGACGCGGAAAGCACTATCCGCAACGCTGAGGAGCGCGCTAAGGCTTTGGTTGCTCAGGAGGAGATTACCAAGCTTGCTCAGCAGCGCGCAAATGAGATCGTTGCTCAGGCACAGGCTAAGAGCCGCGAAATGAGAAAAGCAGCTCAAGACTTCGTTGAGGAGATCATGCGCCGCGCTGATGAGGGCTTGACCGCAAACCTCGCAGAGGTTAGAAATACTCGCGCCTCTCTTAAGCCCCAGCAGACACAGAGAACAGAACAGCAGTAACGCTTCTCGTAGATTTATATCGTAAAACAGCAAAACATTAGTCAAAATGCACATAAGAACATTTGTTCTTATGTGCATTTTTATGTGCTTTTTCAACAAAAGCCAATAAATAGTGACTTGCAAAAATAAAAAGCACAATATATTGTGCTTTGATCGCCAAAGGCAAAAATCAGCGTTTTTACAACCTGATTTTTGCCTTTTCTCTATTGAAAAAACATCAAAATAGTATTATAATAACATCACAATAACACTTAAGTGGTGTTTTGTGGTGAAAAGTGGTTTAAAATTGAACGTTTTGAGGTAAGTTTTATGGCATTTGTGGGTTCATATCTTCATAATGTCGATAAAAAAGGCCGCATCTTTATCCCTGCTAAGTTCAGAGAGGGTTTGGGTGAACGGTTTTATATTGCTTTACCTATAGACGGTCAGGAATGCCTGTCAATATATCCTAACGAGCGTTGGGACGAAATTCAAAACAGGATCAACGCTTTGCCGCTTATGCAGCAGGTTGAGGTACAGCGCCAGTTTGTACCTATGGCAACCGATGCTGAGTGTGATGCTCAGGGAAGAGTGCTCATTCCTACTATACTCAGAACATACGCTCACATAGATGACAGTGCATATGTTATAGGAACAAATACCACTATTGAAGTTTGGTCAAAAGACGCGTGGGAAAAGAAAATGTCGTCAATGACGCCCAATTCGTTTGCCTCTGTAATGGGCAAATATCTTTTCTAGATAGGTGCAAAATGATATTTGAACATAAAACTGTGCTTCTTAACGAAGCGGTTGATTTGTTGGATGTTAAGCCGGACGGCATTTATATCGACGGTACTGCCGGCGGCGCGGGCCACAGCAAACTGATAGCATCAAGACTGAGCAAAAACGGCCGGCTGTTTGCGCTTGACAAAGACCCTGATGCAGTAAGGGCCGCAACGGAGAGATTATCGCAATACAAAAATGCTACGGTCGTTGAAAGTGATTTCAGCAGATTTGATGAAGCCTTAAGCGGTTTTGGTGTAAAAACTGTTGACGGAATGTTGCTCGACCTTGGGGTGTCGTCACATCAGCTTGACAAGGCAGAGAGAGGCTTTTCATACCAAAAGGACGCACCGCTGGATATGAGAATGAGCCAAAAAGGCCTGTCTGCAAAAGACATCGTCAACACTTATGATACAGACACGCTTTCAAGGATATTAAGAGAATATTCTGATGAGAGGTTCGCTTACAGAATAGCAAACGCAATCGTCAAGGAGCGAGAACAAAAACCTATTGAAACCACGCTTGAGCTTGCAGACCTTGTGGCAAAGGCGGTACCGTCAGCCGCAAGGAGAGACGGACATCCGGCGCGCAGAACGTTTCAGGCGATAAGAATCGCGGTAAACGGCGAGCTTGATTGCCTGTCAACTTTTTTAGATAAGGCGCTGGACTGTTTGAATACAGGCGGTAGGATATCAATAATCACCTTCCACTCGCTTGAAGACAGAATGGTAAAGCATAGATTTGCCGAATGGGCAACAGGCTGCACTTGTCCGCCTGATTTTCCGGTATGTGTGTGCGGCAAAAAGCCAAAGGTAAAATTGGTCACAAGAAAGCCTGTTGAGCCGACGGTTGAGCAGATCAACGACAATTACAGAGTAAGAAGTGCCAAACTGAGAGTTGTCGAAAAACTATAATTGAGGAGGAATTCAAAATGAGCAGCTATTATGTAGATAGCTTTGCTTATGATTATGATATGTTTATGCCCGCAAAGAAAAAAGCGGATAATGTCATAGATATCAGCAGCAAAAGAAAAAGCAATACCACAAAGAATTCCGCTGGGCCGGTAAAAGCGACCTACCGTTCGACGGCAAAAATACTTATGATAGTCCTTATACTCGGACTGATAGCCGGAAATATTTATTTAAGAGTACAGGTAAACGAGGTAACAAATCAAATAAACGCCTGTGAAACAAAACTGGAAAGGGCGTTAAGCGAAAACACAGCGCTTGAAATGGAGATAGAAAATTGTGTTTCGCTTAAGAATCTTGAAGCCTCAGCAACAGAGCTGGGAATGAAAAAGGCAGAAAGTTACCAGATCAATTACATCGACATACTTGATGGAGATAAAACGGAGATAGCAAAGAACGGAGTTTTGGTAACTGCTGATGCACAGGAATAGCAAAGGCGGTTTACCAATATAATTCAATAGCGAATTTTATGAGAGTTGGGACGGTAGGTTTTGACTCTCATTTCGCAGTTTAAAGAAAGGAGATGCGCATTTGTCAACCAAATCAACAAAGTCAATGTGGTACAGAATGATATGCATTATTCTGGTGATAACCGTAGGATTTTTCGGCGCAGCTTCTGTAAATCTGTTTAAATATATGATAATCGACGGGGATAAATATAAGGCGCTCGCGGCTCAACAGCAGTTACAGGATATTGTCCTCAGCGCAAAGCGCGGTAATATCTATGACCGCAACGGCGAAACCCTTGCCACCAGCGCAACAGCGTGGACTGTATACATTACTCCGCAAGATATAGAAACCGACAAAGAGCGCGAAACCATCGCAAAAGGCTTGAGTGAGATACTT